>NZ_AZUX01000065.1:0-21703 GCF_000513915.1 Mesorhizobium sp. WSM2561 | reverse complement strand
CCTCACAGACGTAAGCGGACCAGTTTTCATTCTTTGCGATTGTTGTCCCGGCGCACGATTTTGGCACCGGTTGCGACGGCGCTTCCGCTGCGCCGGCCGCAGAACCAAGCATGAGCAACGCGGCTGAGAACATCGCCACGCATTGGCGATTGGTGACGCGCGCACCACCATCCCGACGTGCCAAAAGCCTGCCATCGTGCTCGCTTCGGGCAAGGGCAAGGCTTCGCCGGCCGATCATGCTTCTCATGCATGACAGCGCAAATAGCACTTCAGTCGATGGAGAAGCGTTCGGCCGCCCTTGACCTTCGCTGCGCGCGACGGCCGCCTGACAGGCGGTCGGGTCGAAGGGTTTGACCGGCATTCGATCGATCAAAGGGTTTGCCTGGGCAAGATCGATAATTCGCGATCGAAACATCGAAGTTAGGCTCGCTCTTCGCGCTTCGACGGCCGGCTCCAGTGCAGATTCCAGACGTCCTTTTCGGTGGCGACCTGGAAGAGGTTGGCGCGGATCGGCTGCGTGAACGACGGATCGTCGATGAGCACCGAGAGATAGGCGCCTGCCTTCTCGCCGGTGCGGTCCCAAGCCGCCCCGATCTCGACGCCATCGCAATAGATGCGGTGTTCGGGGGCATTTTCCGCGTCCGACTTCTCGACAGGCAAGATGGCGAGCTTGGCGTCAATCGTCAGCGTGCAGATATTGCCGAAGAAGCCGTCATTGTTCCGAGTGAAGGTGCCGATCTGACTCATGCGGATTGTCCTTTCGTGGTGATAGAAGCGAGCCGTCACGGCTCGCCGGGAGCCGGTTCGCCGGAAGCATCCGGCGCCGGAGATGTGCGGTCGATGATCCAGATGGGGACCGCGCGGCCGACGATGGTGGTGATTGGGAGTGGGCCGAAATAGCGGCTGTCAAAACTGTCGGCCGCATCCCAGTTCATGAGGAACACTTCGCCGTCGGCAAGCACATGGCAGCCGCGCCAAGCAGGCAGCGGCCGGCCGCGACTGTCGCGCTCGAGCGCGCTGCCGTAGATCTTGCCGTGCGCGATGATGGCCGCCCCACGGCGGCAAACCATTTGTCCGCCGCGCGCCAGGATGTGCTTCAACAGCGGTACGCCGCGCGGCAGATGTCGCCGCTCGGCCAGCAAGCCGGCCAGCGCTTCGGATGGCATAACGACTGCGAGGTCGCCGACCTTAGGCGTGCCACCTTGCTTGATGCGATATAGTCCGATCGGAACGCTTGCCGACGCGTTCCAGATCAGCCACGGAGTAGGTCCGCTTAACGCCGGCGCGACGATCAATGCCGCGCCCGCAAGCATTCCCCCGATGATTTTGCCGCGGGCGCTCATGGCTCAATCCGCCGGCGCAGCAGCCACGCTTCATGCCGCTGCCGTGTGTAAGGCCTGGGGCTTTCGCGTGCGACAAGGCGACTGTGGACGTGACGCCAATACTCCGGCGAGACGTCTATCGCGTCGATGCCGAGTGCCTCGACGGCATCGATGATCTCCAGCACCCTCTCAACCTTCGGCCATCCGATGGCGGTGAGCAGGATGTCGGCGCCCGGCCGCACATGGGCGACGGTCGAGCAGCGCTTGCCTGTGCCGACGGCGCGCAGAATGTCGATGCGCGAGGCGACGGTGCCAAAGTCATTCGCCGCCCAGCGGACGAAGGCGAAGATGCTACCGGGCGCGAAGGCGACGACGCGGCGGGTCCTGTCAACGATCCTGTTCTCGACGGCTTTGCCGAAGCGGATGTAGTTCTCGATCCGCTTCTTCAGCCAGAGCAGCTCGACATAGGTTAGTTCGCTCATGCCGTCCTCCCCTGCAGGAGGTGGGCAGCCGCAACGGCCTGCCACCCCGTTGAAGGAGCGGCTGGCTCGGGGTTGATATCTCTGCAGACGATCCGGAGAGCGCATCGCCAACATCGTCCACAGTCTTCCGGAACCGAGCGTTCCGTTAGAAAGAATCCGAAGGATTCCGGGTTAGATAAGTTAGAGGCGCGAATTCGGCTTTCGCTTCCATGGGTTGATTGCGATCTAGGTTCCTGAAATGACGGGGATCGGGTTCCCGAAATCCCGTGTCTTCGGGTTCCTGAAGTGACGAGTTGATTCACAGCTTGTCCTCCGCGGCCCTGGCCTTGCCGAAGCGGTTGAAAAGGTCGGGATGGCAGGCCTTGAAAGTGAGAAGAGGTTCGCCGGCCTTCGTGATGCCCAGCGTCAGGCGATACCCCGGCAAGGATTGCCGGCGAACGATGCCACGAACCTCGAAGGCAAAGCGCTTGTAGGCAGACAGGCTGCCGGATTTTGCGTGGAGATGGTGCAGGTCGAATGACCAACCATGCGCCTGCCGGCCGCCATGTTTTCGCACGAGACGATAGAGCCAGCGCTCGATGCCGCCTGTCAGGTCGAAATAGGCACGGTCGATGGTGAGCACGAAGGCGTCGCCCATGATGCCGGAATAGAACCAGTCGGGCAGGACAAGCTCGATACCAAGCGGTCGAGCGCGATGGTCGGCCCGCTCCTTCCATTCGTTGATCCAGGAGAAGCGGTGCATGCGCCGCTCGGTAGGTTGGCGGATCGAGGTGGCGACGGTGGTCGACTGGAGGCGGTCGAGCGCTGCCTTGAGCAGCAGGTACTCACGGGCTGACGTGCCGCGACCGATGAAGGTCAGGATTTCGTGCGGCGTCGCCGCCATCATGCGCGAGGTTCGCAGCCCATTGTCTCGGGCATCGACGATCTGAGAGGCGGCCCAAATCAGGATGTCGGCATCCCAGATGGTCGCCATTCCGTGCTCGGCGGTCGCCTCGACACGGATGGCGATCTCGCCCATGCGAAAGTCGATCGGGGTGACGCGCCGCGATTTGGCGAGCGAGAAGAATGGCCAGGCCATCAGGTCCTGTGCGTCGCGCAAGGCCATCTTGCCGGGGCGCGCATGAAACAGCGCTATCGGCTCCAGATCTGTCGGGGGTCGCCGCATGTCCCTATACCGCAGCTGGAAGGCTCAGCGCTGCTTGCCTGCAAAGGCCGGCGCGCGGGCCGCATGCGGCTTGGCGGGCGGCACGTAGGTGGCGTTTGTATCGCTGGTGGAGGTGCGGGTGCCGAGCTCGATCCAGGCATGCAGGTCGTCTATGTCATAGAGAACACGGCCGCCGACCTTGCGGTATTTGGGGCCGGTGCCGTAGGTCCGGTGTTTTTCCAGTGTCCGGGCGCAGAGGCCAACGATAGGCGCGGCCTCCTTGGTCCGAAGATATTTGTGGGGCGCGTCCGCGGGACCCTTCGACATCGCTCGATCTCCATTCGGTTCTGCTGTCGTCCTGGCCTGCCGGGACGCGCGAAACGGACGATGGCCGAATTGAGAAAAAGGGAGGGAGGGCAAAGATCGGCGGGCGTGTTTTTGCTACCCCAGGCGCCCGGATCAGCGCCGACAATGGTCCCACGGCCGGCATACGTCTTAGGAGAGCGAGCTGGCGATGTAATGGGGGCTATGGGTTACCCGTGGTCAATACCAAGATCTGATGACCGACCTCAGCTCCGTGCTTTGGACTGTTGCTCACAAAAGAGGAAAGTCCATGCCACGTGTCAGCTACGGTCTCGCCGAAGATGATGACGGAAGGTGGCAATTGGCTTTTGATCCTGAAGAGCTACAAGCATGTATTGAGTTCATCCACTGTGACTCTTCTTCAAAGCCCGGGGAATGGATGTCGGTTGAGGATTTTCTGGCTTGGGCACCACGCAATCCTCTTAATCGAAAAGCGATCGATTGCTTCGTCGCGTTCTTGGCGAAGGCTATACTCATCCTGCGCCTGATCTCATGACTCCGAGCTGCGGTGGCGGCTTTGCGGATAGAGGAGAAGGTCCCGATAGCCGCCGGCCACCAGGCGGTCGGCCCGTCGCAGGATCGCCCGCACCTTGTGGCGCAGGTGATGGTCGCGCCAATCGCGCGCAGCGATGGGCTCGCAGGACAGCAGTTCCTCGGCGAGCCGGCGGTAAGGAGCCCGCTGGTGCCTTCCATCGAAGGTGCGGAGATTGAGAATGTGTCTCAGCCTGGTCTGTTGAGGCAGTGAGCCATACCGGGTGCCGAGCCGACGGCCATTCAGCGCCCGCCAGAGCCGGCGCGCGGCGTCCAGCCTGGTTTCGAAATTCTCGTCCAGCGGCAGGACAACAGCGTTGATGTCGAGCAGGTCTCCTGGTTCATTGGAGATGATGTGATGTGTCTCCGGAGCCGGCGGCCAGAGGACATGAACCCGCTCGGCTTCGGTCCAGCTTTGAGCTGTGCCGAGTTGTCGAAGGACAGGCTGCGAGGCACCCGCGAAAGCTGCCAACTTCGTCGCTTGAAGAACCCGAGGCGAGGCCTGTTCCGTCCAGACGATGTGTTCGGGTGAGAGACGCTGGTCAGCAGAGATTTTGAAATCGCGCGCCCCAACGTGCGGCGAATTCCAGCGAGCCGGCGAGTTCTCCTGTCGTCAGTGGACTTGATGCCAGCCGCTGACATTCGGCGGCAAAATCAGCGTTCCGGATCAGATACTCGGCGGCAAACTGATCGGCTTCGTAGCCGCGCATGTGCTCGTATGCCGCCGGATCGGTCCAATCGCTTTGCGACATGGCAACGGTCCTCATCCGGCCCGCGGTCTGCCGCGAGCTTCGTCATCAGCTTCCGAGGCAACAGCTGGTTTGGGTAGTCAGAGAGTCGGCAAACCGCCTTGCTCAATGAGCACAGCGCCGGATCAAATGCCTAGTGTGGTGCACCGCCGGCCAAGAGGTAGCGATAGCCATTGGTGGTCATCCATCGGGCGCGAGCGAGATGTGTTTCCCATGCTCGAAATGCCCGTTCCGGCTCTTTCGCGGGATCGATGTGCAGAACGATCCTGGCCACTTCGCGCCAGTCGGCGTTTTCGGCTGCTGCATCCAGCAGGCGAATGTAGGTGAGGAGATGCTCCTCGTCGTAGCCGGTCAGGATTGAGGCGTCTGGCGCGACGTCGGCGACATCAGGATCGAGAAGAGCTTTAAGCATGGCAATCTCGTACGCCGACACACTCCTCGATGTGCTGCCAAATCCTGATTTGGGCGCCTGGATGTGACACGGCCATCACCTCGATGCGTTATGACTGAACGCGATCAGATTAACAGATTTTCTGGTTATCCGATTTTCCATTTAATTGATCTGCCGGCTTCGTCAAGGACCGGCAAAATGCAAAAGACGCTTCGATCGCCAAGACATGTGCGTCTGGTCCAACTGATCGTTGAAAAGCGTAGGAAAGCCGGCCTGAGCCAGGCTGATTTGGCGAAAGCGCTGGATAGATATCAATCGGTGGTCGCGGCCATCGAGTCCGGTGGCCGGCGAATCGACGTTGTCGAATTTCTCGATCTGGCTGAAACGATAGGCTTCGATCCGCATGAGATATTGAGCGAGGTCGTGGCAGTTCAAAGCGGCAAGTCAAAGGATCGCTAAAGTCCGATTTGTCGTGTTCATGACCAGCCACGCATCGCAATCAGACTGCAGTCGCATCGCGAGCCGGGCAGAGCCCGGCGAGCGGCGCCGCCTGCCAGGCGCAACCGCGACAGCCGATCGCTGCCTCCCAGATCCGCGGCAATTGGTGATTGGCTGCGCGGCCGGATTTCGACCGCGCAGCATCGCGCGGTTAGACTGCCTTTTCGAGCAACGCCTTCGCCTTGCCTTCCAGCTCAAGCCGGCTGTCCTGATGGGATTTGGTACGCGCATGCGCAGTCATGCCCTGTACAAAATCGAAGATGCTTTCGGGTGGCCGGCCTTCCTCCTGCAAGACGGCCGCGATGATCTTGCCGGTTTCGGCCTTGGAGAAGCCTCGCTTGCGCAGGAAGGTTTCGCGGTCGTCATCGCTGCGGGCGACGATCTTCTCACGCGCGGCCTTGATGCCAGCGATAAACGGCGCCGGCGAGGAGTTGGCGAAACTGGTCAAGGCCGGTGCTGCCTCGTGGGCAAAACGCTGCGCGGCGAATTTCGAATGCCGGATGCTGATTTCCTCAAAGCCTTCGACGCCCCAAAGGTTGCGGTTCATGCAAACCGCGCGAAGGTAGAACGAGGCGATGCCAAGCGTCTTGCTGCCGACTTCGCTGTTCCAGCAATAAAATCCCCGGAAATACAAATCCGGCTCTCCGTTCGGCAGGCGCCCTGCCTCGATGGGGTGGGTGTCGTCGACCAGAAACAGGAACACGTCGCGGTCACTGGCGTAAAGCGTGGTGGTGTCCTTCGTGATGTCCACGAAGGGATTATGCGTCATGGTCGCCCAATCAAGCATCCCCGGCACCTTCCACATGGTGTCGCCGGTGCCATTGCCCGCGATCTTCATGACGGCTGCGACAAGCTCATGATCCCAGATACGGCCATAGTCTGGCCCGGTGACAGCGCGAAGCTCGATGCGTCCGTCCTCCGCCTCAAGGGTTTTCACAAGCTCGGCGCGATGACTGAGCAAGCCGTGCTGGAGATTGATGCCTGCCAGCGGTGCGGGAAGCTGACGCATGTAGGTTGCGGGTGCACCGACAAGGCTGCACAGTTGGCCGAAGCTCCAATGTGTGGGCGCGATCATCTGCTCCTGTCCAGGAACGATCAGCGAAAGCCGTTCGGCATTCTCGCGGCTTGCCTCGACGCGAACGGCGCGGCTCTCGACGGTGCGCGCGGTGGCACGATCCGCACGCGTGCGCACAGCATCATAGAGCTCGGTCAGCGAAAGATAGCGCTCATCATCGGGACGCGAGAACCATTCCGAGGAAACGCGCCCAATGCGCTCGCCGCGCGAAATGTCGACGCGAAAGCTGCCGGGAACGGGGGGCTGCTGGTTGTTGCTTGTACTGTTGGTGTTCGTGATCATGTTCATTGGTCACTCCTTTTTCAGTCGATGCCGAAGGCATGTCCTGCGGCATGCCTTCCGGGGGCGCGTGAGCGCGCGGGAGTGATGGGGGCCATTGCCGGCGCGCGGAGCCGGGCTGCACGGTCGAGCGGAGCGGATGGAATTGATCGCGGTGGTTGCCGATTGGTCGGCCGCTTTGCGAGCCGGCGGCCCTGCTCTGCACAGCCGGCAATGGCGGGGAAGCGAGGGGAAAGTCTCCTCGCTTCCCTTAAGGCAGTTGGCAGATTGTTCCGAGGCGACCAAAATAAATCGGAACGGGGTTCTGCCTGGAAGTGTCGCCTGCTTAGGGATTTGTGGAGCGAACAATCATTATTCGCTTGATCTATTGTACAAACCGCACAAGTAACATGCTGACGTAATTGAACCCCGAAGAAGGAAACTGCATGATCGCATCCGATGAGCAACAGGGCAAAACCGATCTCGTGTCGATTGCTGCCGATATTGTCTCCGCCTATGTGTCGAACAATCCATTGCCGGTGGCGGAGCTGCCGAAACTGATCGGCGATATCCATGTCGCTCTGCAGAACGTCGGCACACCCCTGGCCGAACCTGTGGTGAAACTGGAACCGGCCGTTTCGATCAGGAAGTCGGTGACGCCCGACTACATTATCTGCCTGGAAGACGGGAAGAATTTCAAATCGCTGAAACGGCATCTCAGCACGCACTACCATCTGAGCCCTGAGGAATACCGGCAAAAGTGGAGCCTGCCTGCCGACTATCCAATGGTGGCGCCGAACTACGCCGCCGCCCGCTCGGCGCTGGCGAAGGCAGCCGGGCTCGGCCGCAAGCTGGCGGCACCAGAAGCAGCCAAGGAGGAGAACCCGAAACGGATGCCTCGCGTCGCTGCAGCGACTGTGACAGCAGCACCTGCAAAATCGCCGGTCAAGAAAACGCGCAAAGTTGCCGCCAAGGCCTAGCCTGCCTCATCGAACTGGTTACAATCGAGCGGTGGCGGACTGAGCATGGTGAAGCCCCGGCGCGGCGCGCCGGGGTCCTTTTTTGTTAGGCCGCTTTCACTCGGCGGCGCGGCGGGACCAGATGAGCGAGAACTCGCCCTGGGTTTCGGTCTCGACCAGGCTCGCATAGATCGGAGCGGGGAAACTTGGATCGTCGAGTTTGACCGAGTGATAGTCACGTCCTTCGCGCGAGGTCTTCTTCCATGCCGCCCCGAATTCGGTGGCGCCGGCGAAGATGCGATAGTCCGGACCTTTTTCGTTGTCCCCTTCGGCGGGGACAAAATCGACGGTCTTGACGTTGAGGTTGAGGGTCTTGACGGAGCCCTTGAAGCCCTTTCCGGTGCTGGTGAAGATGCCGATCGTAGCCATTGCGGTGGTTCCTTCTGTTGATCGGGCCGCGCCCATCGCGGCCTCGATGGTGGTCGTGAGACCGAGGACGATCGATCCGCACCCCGAAGGGCTGAAACGAAGTGGAGGACGGCTGACGCTGGCTTTTTTGTTTCGCGATGCAAAGCCGGCCTCTTGGGCCGGCGGCGGAAAAAAACCAGCGTCGGACGTTGCGGGAAGACGATCGAGGCGAAGCCGGTCTTCGGTCAGACCCAATCCATTCGAGGACGCCGAGCGCGGCTTGCCAGCAGACGAAGAGGAACCGCTGCAATGGCTACGATCGATTCACACCGCAAAAGGGCTTGGATCAGTGCGGAGCCAATTCACGGCAAGGCAGGGATCACCTCTCCGCGGAATCTAATGGTGACAATGAAGTGTGCTGCCGCCATCCTCGCGCGCTTCAACCAGTGCTTGCCGGCATCGCCGAAGGTCACCGTGGCCGACAGGCGACGCTTCTCGCGCTGCTTTTCGTGCGCCGGCGACTGTCCTCTGCCATCGCGCGACGGTAGAGGCCAATGAACCAGCAGCGGGAGCTCTTGCGCCTGACGCGCCGGAGGCATACCGCCTCCGGCGCCATCCTTCGCCAGAACGGTAGGGATGAAAAATGGAGAGAATTCAGGAACGTCAACACACTCTTTCCACCGTCGAAAGAATTAAACCGGCCAAAGACAACAGGACAACGCTGCTTGCGGGTCGGTCGGCGAGATCAAGCGCGGTGTGCAGCTCTAGGAAGCTCGGGAAGTTGGAGCCCTTCCTGAGCTTGGGGATGCGCAGCTCGACGGTGCCGGCCCGCGTCTCCCAGTCTCTGTCGCGGTAGCCGTTGCGCTGAGCCGTGCGCAGCGGGTTCTTCTCGCCATAGCCGGCGCCGGTGGCCGCACCCACCTCCAGCTCCATCAGCCGCTCCGCGGCAAAGCCGATCATTTCGCGCAAGATATCGGCGTCGGGGGTCTTCTCCACGAGCGTGCGCAGGTTCATCATGTGGTCGGTCATCGGCCGTTCCTTCGAATCAGACTGGTGTCAGCAACCCGACCTTACCGGGGAACATCGATGACCACTGCTACGCCGCCTCGCTCGCTTCAGCGCTGTCGAGGGCGCGCTCGCGAGCGGCTTTGTCACGCTGAGCTACACCACTCAGCGGGGCACGACCTCATCGCGCACACGCTCGGGGTGAGCAACGGCAATCACAGAAGTTTCTCAATTCGCCAAGCGTGCCTGCCCGAGAGCGGAGCTCGTATGGGCAGGACTCCGGGCACAGCATCAGCCCAAACTGTCGAGATGTCGCTCTGATCCCCAGATTCGTAGACTGCCGCAGCGAACCGCATCGGACCCGTTCGAGCCGCATCGCCCCGCAACATATCCGCGACAGTCTTGGCGCCACCCGCTCATATTCTGAGTGTTGCGAGCGCGGCCGCTAGGCGCGGCGGCGTCATAACGCAAGCTAGACTGCTCGGCAATTCCGCCAAAGATCGGCGGACATCGACTTGAGAATCAACTTCGGCGGGAACCAGAGCCGTGCGTCCGAAGTGGGCTCAGGAACCACGGCTGGGCTCAGTGCGCCGAACTCGGCCTCAAGATTTGGCTGGTGACGGCTCCGTTTCGATACACGACCTGGCTACGTCTGCTAAATTATTTCATCTTCAAATATTTTCGGGGAGATAGATGTCGAACGGCAGAAATGTCTGTCCCGGCGTCTTCGCGCAGCCGGTTTCGATGGCCCGGGCCATCAGCGTCATCAGCTCCTGGCAAAGCCGGCGCAGTGGTGTGGCGACCGCCATCGTGATGATGCCATCCGCGAGCGCGGCCCGTGACTCCGGTGTGATCTCGTTGACGATGGCGACAATATCCCGCTCTTCGCCCTGTTTCCTGAGGGCCGAGATTGCGCCCTCCATGCGGCCGCCGGCCACATAAAAGCCGACAAGTTCGGGTTCCCGGTGAATCAGATCCAGTGTTGCCTCGTACGTGATCCGTCGCGTCCCGACGTTCATTGGGATGTCAAGCACCTCGAACGTCGGCGCGCTCTCACGAAAATAGGAGCGAAAGCCGATTTCGCGAAGCTCGTGAGCCTGGTAACGTTCACTGACGGCAAAGACCGCCACCTTACCCGGCCGTTTTGCGGCTTTGGAGAACATCCAGGCCGCTGTGCGCCCGACTTTGCGGTTGTTTAGGCCGACATAGCCCTCGCGTACGCCGGCGGCGAAATCGGAAAGCAGCGAAAAAACTGGGATTCCTTTCGCTTTGAGTTCTTCGACGGCTGCCGTGACCTTCGGATGGTCCGGCGCCACCATGGCGATCGCGTGGCAGTGGCCCCCGAGCTCCTGGAGAAGTGCGATCAGATCGCCCGGCACATGCGACGGCGCGAATTCGATAAGCGAAGTGCCGTGGAACGCCTGTGACGCGTTGACTGCCGCTTCGATTTCGCGCGCGAAGTCTTGGTAAAAATGCTGCGCCGGTTTTCTGAGGATAAAGCCAAGCTGATAGCGCGGCGGATCCGGCTGCGCGCGCCGCTCGACAAGGCCGGCCGCGTGATAGCCAATAGCATTGGCCGCCTCGTAGACCCGCAGCGCAGTCTGCTTGCGGACTGGATGACGGGCGTTCAGAACCCGGTCAACGGTTGCCACGCTGACGTTGGCTTCGCGGGCAAGATCGGCAATCGTTGGTCGCTTGGCCATCAATCCGATTCAGCAGACATTCTCAGGAGGAGGATACGTCGATGATGAAAGTTAATAAAATCCTTTCGCGCTTACATTGATGCCGCCGTCCGGGAACCTACGTCTTCCGCAATCGGGCGGCTGCGCCGAGAGCCCGTTTTGAAATTTCAGGATGAGCGTTTCTGCGGATGAAATTTGCGAGCATTGCGATGAGGATCGTGGGTGAGAGACGTCTATGCGCTGCGCGTAGTCGCGCACGAGGCGGAGCCGTCGGGTCATCGCGAACGCCGGCGCAGTGGCCCGTGCGCATCAGGCGACCACGAGCTTGGCGGCACCAATTGGACGTGGTGCCGCCTTGGATTTGAATTGTCAGAAGCGGTAGGTGACGCCTGTGCCGATCAGCCAAGGATTGAGCTTGGCTTTGCCCGTGACGTTCGTGCCGCCGACCACTGCGTCAAATTTCGGCTCGAGAAACAGCTTCTTGACGTCGAAATTGATGCCCCAATGCTGATCTAGGGTGTAGTCGAATCCGACCTGCACAGCGCCGCCGAATGTGTTCTTGACGTCGAGAGCGTCGGCGCTGCCAGTCTCCTGGTTATAAAAGACCGTGTAGTTTACGCCTGCGCCGACGTAGGGCTTGAAAGCACCGAAATGGGTGAAGTGGTATTGCAGCGTGAGGGTCGGCGGCAGCACCCAAGTCTTGCCGATCTTGGCCAGCCCACCGATCGTTCCCTCGCCGTAGATATTGGCGTAGGTAGTGCCGAGTATGAGTTCAGCGGCGAGATTGTCGGTGAAGTAGTAAGTAACGTCAAATTCCGGAATCACGGTATCCGAATAAGAGAGGCTGGAGCCCGGAATTCCGTTGACGTTACCCTTATCGTCCGTGATCACCCCCAGCCCACGCAGGCGAACTTGCCAAGGGCTAGGTTCGACCACGTGGACCGTGTCCTTCTGCGTCACACCCACGAATTGTGCATCCGCGGCCGCCGCCTGCTGCAATCCTGTCACCACAAGCGCAATGCCGAGTGTGATTCCGCGTCCCGGCCTTATCCAGTCTCTCATCATGCTCTCCTTGAAATCAGAAATTCGGGTGCGCGGCAGCAATGTCAGCCGTGACAAGACGCTCGGTTGATCTAGATCAATGGTGGGATGAAATTAATTGAAGTGGCACATTTCTTAATAAAACTGTCATGTGATCACCCGGCGCCGGCAGCAAGGCGAGGCATAAGTTTAAAAGATTGAACAGCCCTGTTGCGCGGCAAGCAGTCGCCAGGGGCGCAGACTTGGAATCTGGCATATCGCGATCTGGGCCGAGCCCAGCCCGATGCCTTTGAGGCGGTTCCTTTCACCCGCTGGGTGACGCTTCCGACTACCCACATCGTCGGCGGCCTGTGGTATGAATCTGCCGTGATCCCGTGACCAAATCACGGAGTTGAGACATGACCGTCAGCAGCCGCGACAGCCCTGCCCGATAAGCGTCTGGCCCGTCGACCGCGATGGTTGCTGGACCAGATGTCAGCTGCGCCGGGCAGCCAATCCCGGCGGTCTGCGGCGACTGGGCCACGACCAAGGCGGCCTACCGCTTCTTTGACAGCCCGCGTGTGACCAAACATAGCGTTCTCGCTGGCCGCGACCGCAGCGCGCGTTGCGGCCAGCGAAGCTCCGCTCCATGTCCTGCAGGACAGGACCGAATTACCGCGCGCAGCCGGACAAAATCGGCTTCAGCAAGACCATCGTCGCCGGGCGCTCCAAGGCCGGCAGATGGGCGCCGACTTATGCAGATCTTGATCGGATCATTCCTCCACAAGAAACATTCGTTTCGACCACGAGGGGGGTTCGGGCGAAAACATCTTGCGCCGTGTGGGAGGAAATGCACCTCATCCGGCTCCTGGGTGATGGCAATTGCGTGCCGGAACGCGAGTCAACAGAACCAGCAAACGGTTCAAGGTTCGAGGAAGATGAGCAAGCCGGCGTGCGCAGATGCGGATGTGGTAGCGCCAACAACGTTTGCGCCGCTCAAGAATCAGACGTTTAGATCGATTTGGCTGGCGACGCAGGTTTCCAGCCTCGGCTGGCTGATGCAGACTGTTGCGATCAGTTGGCTGATGGCAACGATCTCAAAGTCCGATCTGAACGTGGCGCTGGTGCAAGCGTCAACGACGCTGCCCGCGTTTTTCCTGTCTGTCTTTGCCGGCGCCATCGCCGATAATTTCAGCCGCCGCAAAGTCATGTTCGCTGGCTGGTGCGTGATCGCGCTGGCATCAGCGATGCTGGCTTGCCTCGTTGCGCTGGGACTTGTCGACCCCTGGATTGTCCTCGGATTAAGCTTTTTAGCGGGATGCGGCGTGGCGTTCACCGACCCAGCGTGGCATGCCTCGGTTGGCGATGTTCTGCGCAAGAGCGATGTTCCAGCTGCCGTTACGCTAATATCGGTCGGATATAACGCTGTTCGCAGTATCGGCCCGGCGCTTGGCGGCTTCGTCGTTGCCTCTTTTGGATCTCTGACCGCCTTCGCCCTGGCGACGCTGAGCTATCTGGGCCTGCTGTGGACCATACAGCGGTGCAAGTGGAAGGTCCCCTCCTCGCCTCTCCCGCGCGAGTCAATGTCCACGGCCATCCATGACGGGGTGCGCTTTACGGCGATGTCTTCAGAGATCAAGGCAGCAATCGCACGCGGATCCCTTTTTGGGCTGGCCAGCATCGCCATACTGGCGTTGCTCCCTCTGGTTGCTCGCGATCAGTTGAGCGCAGGGCCAGTCGGCTATGGCATCCTGATGGCCGGCTTCGGCACCGGCGCCTTCGCCGCTGGTATCTCCAACAACGTCCTGCGGCGAACGCTATCTCAGGAGCGGCTGATCACGCTCGCTTGCATCGCCTGCGCGGCGTGTTCGCTCTCTCTTGCCCTGACCCCTTCCATTGCAGTGGCAGCTATTGCACTCGCGCTCGGCGGCGCGGGTTGGGTTGTCACTTGGACTGGACTTGACGTCAGCGTGCAATTGGCGAGCCCGCGGTGGGTCGTAGGTCGCACCTTGTCGGTCTATTATGCCTTTTCGTCGGGCGGCATCGCAGCCGGCAGCTGGCTGTGGGGCATGGTTGCTCAGAATTATTCCCTCAGCTGGGCACTTGAAGGCTCCGCTGGAGCTCTGTTGCTGGCCGCTGCAACCGGGTTCCTGTTGCCCATCCGCGAATGGAAAGAATCAGACCAAGCTCCCCGGGGATTCGATGCGCCGGAAGTCGCCCTCGATTTGAAGCCAAGAAGCGGCCCAATCGTCGTTAAGATCGACTACGTGATACCGGAGAAAAATGTCGAGGCTTTCCTTGAGCAGATGCGTGAACGGCGACGGGTGCAAAGTCGCGTCGGTGCTCGGCATTGGACCCTGCAGCGCGACCTTCAAGAACCTTGCCGTTGGACGGAGACTTTTCGCACGCCGACCTGGACGGACTACCTACGTCTGAATCATCGACTTACCGCCGCGGATAGGGAAATGGACGGGCGGCTGCTCGAATTGAATGCCACAGAGTTTGCCCCTCAAACGAAGCTTTCAATCGAACGACCGACCGGCCCGGCTCGCAAACGCCATCAACCGACGCCTTTTTTCTCCCGCCCTTGAGCGCTTCATATATGTGAGACGACAAGGGTTCTCCGAAGAGAAGCGATCGTAGGTCACGCGCAATTGGCGACAAACCAGCGGCGGGCGCGGCGCGTTGGTATCCACCACATAGCGGAGACGGCAGCTGTTGTGAGGCGAATGATCTCCCCGTCGCGACCACGATAATGGCCAAGAACGAAGCATCGACGCCGTGCCGCCTGTACGGCCACGTCAAGCACCGGATGCAGGGTAGGTGCCACAGCGCTGCGGGCGAGAGTTCCTACGGCGGCGCGAGCCATGCACCGTGCTCCAGCACAGCACTTACAGAGCATCCGGATGTTGAGCAGGCTGGCGCGATCGCTAGCGAGCACCTTGGTATGGCGCTCGCCAACGCCGCCGAATGAGCCTAGACTTGGATCTTTCCGCCGCCCGATGTGCAGGCAGCGATCCACCTCATCGCGGAGGTTGGGTCTATGAATATGCCTGCCCGTTCCGAAAAGCCGAGGAAGGCATTGCGCGCAGCGCTTACAGGTTTGCGCCCATCATGTGCATCATAGCACACCCGAAGGGCGGTCTCGTGAATCAGGTCTCTGCGGTCTTCCGGCCATTCGTCAAGAAATTCGATTGCATCCGCGAGGCTGGCAATCTCTTGCACGATGTATGTGGCACGCTTCACGAAGATGGAGGTGCTGAATGCTTCAGCGTTCATTCTTTTCTCTCAACCTGCTGCACGATTGTTGTGAAGAGGCCACCGCCTGGACGCCCGCCGACCATCGCAGACTATTCTGTCCGGGACATGACGGTTCACGAGGTAATTAAGCCCAGCTTGGCCAACTTGCCCTTCCATTTGGGGTGTGATCGGCAGCTGCGTGGAACTTGTGGTGCCTTGGTTGTCGCGCCGCCGGCATTGGCTGGAACCCGGCTTACAGATTCGACTTGCAGCGCGGGCAGCGGTGTAGGCAAGCCCTGATATTCCTCAGTCGCAACGCAGGATGCGCGCTTCAAGCGCGGCGGCCACAAAAGCACGCCGAGCGACAGCTGGATGAGCCTCACCCCAACAGTTGCAGACAGGCGTCCATTGCTATTTTCCTTTCTCGGTCTTGCGGCTGAAATCCCGCAGCAAGATTGTGGCGACGCTATTAACATCGAAGACGATCCGCTCTGCGCCATGCCGACCCACCTGAACGACGATTGGCCTCGCAAATCTCGGATGGCCAGCAGATAAGCCGCCGACACGTTTCTTCTGGGCAGCTGAGCGAGCCGCTCGCGAGCACGCCTCAGCAGCGCAGGAGCAAGCGGGCGCGAGAGCGGCTGGCCGTCCGTGTTCTCTCGGTAATGTCGGTTTGCCGCAGGCCAAGCTGATTGGGAGAACCACTGGTGGCGCATGGCTGCGCTGTTGACGCGCCGACCTGCGTGGCACAGGCTCTATTAAATCGATTATAGACCGCTTCATTTAGTGCAGCCATATCTAGCAAACAGGGAACATGGACGACCACGCAAAGGGGATCAGGAAACGCGGACCGGTGGGCAACGCCAACGACATCAAAGCGGACCTGATCGCCGTCGTTGTCGCTGTGAACGACTATGAGCCTCGCGTTCTCACAATCGGCCGGGCAAACGCGCTGCCCTCCGGTCCGTTCGAACTCGGCCATCTTTCCCTTCAGTCGGGACTCAGGTCATGGGTGGAAGAGCAGACCGGGCAGCCCCTGGGCTATATCGAGCAGCTCTACACCTTCGCCCGATCGCGATCGGGTCGGCACCGGGCAGCGTGTGATCTCGATCAGCTATCTCGCGCTCACTCGAGAAGAAGAGGCAACGCAGTCGGCCAGGCCGTTGGCAGAGATGGTACGACTATTTCCCCTGGGAGGACCACCGCTCCGGACCTCCATCGATGCTGGCGAAGGTTTTGCGACCGCGCCTGCTCAAGTGGGCGGAGAGCGCAGGCGACAATGGGACGCGCCGAGAACGCCGGCAGCGGCCGCCAACCACCAGCGCTCCCCCGGTGAGGTCTGCACCGGCTGCAGCCAGCAGCAGTTTCTCGCCCGTCCAAAAAGGTTTGGCGCGTGGGCGATTGACAGCGACAGCGGAATGGTTGCGGCTGACGAGTTGCCGGGCTTGTGGAGGAGCCTGCCCGCCAGGGCTTCCACGGTTCGCTGCAACTGTAGAAGACTGAAGACCGGCGGCATCAGTTCGAAGACTACGGGCCGGTATTTGATTTTGGAGCGCAGCCGCGCAATTCCCGTAGCCAGGATGCGGCGATGATCGGCGATCATCGATTCCCCCGCCACCGACGACAGAGCATCTGAAGACTGCCCGCCGGTCGTTTAACCCGGCAGATCCCCACCAACCCGGCACAACGCGGCGCCCAAATAGGTTCCAAACTCAACCTTTGAGGACTCACCTGCGCGCCATAAGAGTTGACAGGGCAACGTGCGGAGCGCCAAATAGAATGTCCACGATGCCGGAGCGTTCATGCCACGTCCTGTCGATTCAGGCAGCGGCTTGATGCACCACTTCAGGACGCGGCAACGCCACCTGGAGATTGTCGATTAGCCGTGTTTGGCCAAGCCAGGCAGCGACGAGCAGCCGCGCTGGTCGATCCAATCTGACGATCGACGCAAGGTCACTATCCGCGCGCAGTTCGAGATACTCGACCTTGGAGAAGCCTGCGGCAAGGATGGCCTCTTGGGCTTCACTTAGCACGCGCTTTATAAGTTGCCCGGAGCTCAGCCGCTCAGCAGTTTGGACCAGGATTTCAGCCAGCCGAGGCGCCCTGTTGCGCTCAGCCAAAGACAGGCGCGCGTTGCGCGACGACATTGCCAGGCCATCGGCTTCGCGCACCGTCGGGCCCGCGATGATCTCGATTGGGATATCGAGGTCACGGACAAGCTGGCGCACGACGTGAAGTTGCTGAAAATCCTTCTCGCCGAAAAAAGCCAGATCGGCCCCAGTCTGAAGAAGAAGCTTCGTGACCACCGTCGCCACGCCATCGAAGTGGCCGGGACGAAACGTGCCGCAAAGCCCCTCGCTCACACCGCCGACCGCAACTGTGGTCCCGAAGCCTTGCGGATATATGTCGGCTGCATCGGGAGCATAAAGAATATGGGCGCCAGCAGATGCGAGCTTGGCGGCGTCATCGTGTTCCGTGCGCGGATAGGCAGCCAGATCATCGGCATTGTTGAATTGCCTCGGGTTGACGAACAGCGTCACGATCACCCGATCAGCCTTGGCCAGCGCGGCCCGCACGAGGCTGAGATGACCCTCATGCAGGGCGCCCATGGTTGGCACAACGGCAATCTTTAGGCCCTCGCGGCGCCAAGCGGCAACGATGCTACGCAATTCGGAGACGATCCGGACGATCGCGGTGCTCATGCGGCTTCTCCTCCACTGACTGTGCCCGGCTCATGGCCGAAGACGTGATCGGCGCCCGGAAAGCAGCGCTCGCGCACCTCCTTTGCGTATGCCGCGATCGCTGCCTCGGCATCCTTTCCCAGCTCTGCATACCGTTTGACGAATCTTGGCCGAAAATCGCCAAACAAGCCCAGCATGTCATCGACAACCAGAATTTGACCGTCGCAGGCCGGCGATGCACCGATACCGATTGTGGGAATCGCAATTTCCTGTGTAATCAGCCGAGCAAGAGCTTCCGGTATCTTCTCGAGCACGACGGCGAACGCGCCAGCCTTGGCCACCGCCATTGCATCGCGCAGGATCCGTTCGGCATCCTCGCCTCGTCCCTGAATGTGATAACCGCCAAAGGCATTGACAGCCTGCGGCGTCAGTCCGACATGGCCCATTACGGGTATGCCGCGGGCGGTCACAGACCGGATTGTCTCCGCGACGCTTTCGCCGCCTTCGAGCTTGACCGCCGCCGCGCCGGTTTCGGCGATAACCAGGGCCGCATTGCGGAAGGCCTGCGCGGGGCTTTCCTCGTAAGAGCCAAAGGGCATGTCCACGACCATCAGAGCGCTATGAAGTCCGCGCCGCACCGCCTTGCCGTGCAGGATCATCATTTCGAGCGTAACGCCAACAGTAGATGACATGCCGTGCAACACCATCCCGACGCTGTCGCCGACCAGCACAACATCGCAATGCTCATCGACAAGCTTGGCGACGGGCGTCGTATAGGCAGTTAAGCAGACAAGTGGCGTCTTTCCCTTCCGCGCCGCAATGTCCGGCGGGGTCAATGCCCTCGATCCTCCGGTTGAGCTCACCAAGTCTCTCCTTCCCCTGCGTCAGCTGCGAAAGGAAGCATTTGCCACATTTTTGTGCAGTTGCGAAGAGAGAATTTGCAGCGCACAACAGTTTGCCAGCGACATTCGTCGTCAGGACCAATTTGGCGGTCCTGAATTCAAATTCTGCGCCACCAGGTCGGCAAGCCTCTCTATGTGAAAGCCGCTGCCCCCTCAGCCGCTGCATCCCTGACAGCAGACAGTCAACGACGATCGGGCGGGCAACGCGACCGTCGGCGTACTCCTCATTGACATCGGAACAACTCTGGTTATTTGTGGCGCGGGAAAGTGGATGGTGCGTGCTGTCCACTTCGCGGGTGGCGTCCGTTCCAGTGTAATCCGCCAAAATGTCTATCGGCACGTGAGCCGATCCGGTCGCAGCCTACCCGGTAAAAACAAGGAAGCCTGGTGAAAACTGTCGTTATCTGCTCCGGCGGACTGGATTCCGTCACGCTCGCCTACAAGGTCGCAGCCGAAAGAGCCCTCACCCGCCTCCTGTCGTTTGATTACGGTCAGCGCCATAAAAAGGAACTGGACTTTGCGCGCAGCTGCGCCGTGCGCCTTGGCGTGCCGCACGACGTCGTCGATATCACCGCGGTCGGCCGCCTGCTAACTGGATCGGCGCTGACCAGCGGCGGCCCGGTCCCCGAGGGGCACTATGCCGAAGACAGCATGCGCGTCACCGTCGTACCCAATCGCAACGCAATCATGCTGGCGGTGGCCTTTGGTGTAGCCGCGGCGGAACAGGCCGATGCCGTGGCGGCAGCAGTCCACGGCGGGGATCATTTCATCTACCCGGACTGCCGCCCGGCTTTTGTCGAAGCCTTCGAGGCCATGCAGCGCCACGCGCTGGAGGGGCTGGCGAGGATCGCCCTCTACGCGCCGTTCTTGCAATTGAGCAAAGCTGACATTGTCCGCGAAGGCGCACGACTGGGCGTGCCTTTTGCGGAAACCTGGTCGTGTTACCAGGGCGGGGCTCAACATTGTGGTCGTTGCGGCACCTGCGTCGAGCGGCGCGAGGCCTTTCACCTCGCTGCTCAAAACGATCCAACATCTTACGAAGACCCGGATTACTGGATCGAAGCTTGCCAGGAATACCAGGCAACGCAACGGCACTAGAGCGCGCAGTCATGTACACCATCGCCAAACGGTTTGCCTTTTCGGCCTCACATGTGATCGGGGGACTGCCGACAGATCACCCTTGCGGAAATGCTTGCCTTCATGCGCGACCGTCTCGCCGCGGGAATTCCTGAGTCACCTCGTAGCGCTCGGCATGCGACAGGAAGATGCTGTCGCCCTTGTTCTCGAGCGGGTCGCCGCCGGTGACGACATTGATCAGCAGCCGGCCATTGGAAATGCGGTCGAGCGTTGCCGTCATGCATGCGGCGAGTGTCGGCGACTGCAGGCCGGGCCGCACGGCGACGAGAAAGCGCAGCCTTTCGGTCTGCGGCGCCAGCGCCGATGCGATCACCCAGGAGTCCTCGCAGGACCGGCCTGTCGGCAAGAGGACGCCGTAGTAGCCGAGCGTATCGGCGGCCTTGGCCACCTGCGTCAGATAGGGCAGATCGACCGACCTGCCGCCTTCGGAGGTGCCGAGATATCGGCTGTCGCCATGAGTCAGCAAAAACCAAAGCACCTTGATGCGGTCAGGAACGTCGCGGGTCATGTGTCGTCTCGTGCTGTCGGTGACAATCGTCGGCGCGAACCGCCGCAGCTGCGAGCAGCGTTTGGCGAGGTGACTATCATCGCTATCCCCTGCAGCAAAATCGCCAACAAGATTGCTTAGTATATCAATTCTGTGAATTAGTTTTCCTAGCTATTGCGTTGCCGAGGGATTTTTTATCTCCCGGTCATGAATGGACGCGTCAGTCATCAGAGGCGACCGAGAGGCGTGATGCCCGCGCGCGACAGCATGGGACTCGTATAACAGGTCGTGCCTCTGCCGCATGGCACCAAGCGCGATCTGCTTGCCCTGGTCAAGAAACTGGTCGCCCTGGAGCGCGCCGCAGACGGAGCGGCGACGGAAACGGAAAACGGCGGGGCCTCGGTGGACATCAACTCGGCAAGGCTGGGTTTGTGTCACACCTAACCTTTGAAAACCTCGGCTCGGCGCCAGGCAAGCCACAAGCGATGCCCATCCGCCGGCCCCGCTAGAGACCGAGCCCGCCAATGCAGATATATTTCGTGTCGAGATAATCCTCGATGCCCTGATGTCCGCCTTCCTTGCCGACGCCCGATTCCTTGACGCCGCCGAACGGCGCTTCCGCTGTGGTGATCAGCCCTTCATTGACGCCGACCATGCCGTATTTCAGCCCTTCCATGACCCGGAAGGCGCGGCCGAGATCGCCGGTGTAGAAATAGCAGGCAAGGCCGAATTCGGTGTCGTTGGCGAGTGCCACGGCTTCCTCCTCGGTTTCGAACTTGAACACCGGCGCGACCGGGCCAAAAATCTCTTCCTTCATGAAGCGCATCTTCGGCGTGGCATTGGCGATCACCGTCGGCTGGAAGAACGAACCGCCGAGCGCATGGCGCTTGCCGCCGGCGACAACCTTGCCGCCCTTGGCGGTGGCGTCGGCGATCAGTTCCTCGACCTTCTCGACGGCCTTCTCGTCGATCAGCGGCCCCTGCTGCACGCCGTCATCGAGGCCGGAACCGACCTTCAGCCCGTCGCTGGCGGCGGCGAGCTTTTCGACGAACTTGTCGTAGACACCAGCCTGGACCAGGAAGCGGTTGGTGCAGACGCAGGTCTGGCCGGAATTGCGGTATTTGGCGGTGATCGCGCCGGCGACGGCGCGCTCGATATCGGCGTCGTCGAAGACCAGGAACGGCGCGTTGCCGCCNAGTTCCATCGACACCTTCTTGACGGTGACGGACGACTTCTGGATCAGNATCTTGCCGACCTCGGTCGAGCCGGTGAAGGTGATCTTCTTGACCAGCGGGTTGGCGCAGATCTCGTCGCCGATCTCGCCGGCGGCGCCGGTCAGGATGTTGATGACGCCCTTGGGGAAGCCGAC
>NZ_AZUX01000064.1:0-22283 GCF_000513915.1 Mesorhizobium sp. WSM2561 | reverse complement strand
GGTGCCGGCAAGAAGGCCGAGATCCAGGGCCGCGTCGCCCAGATCAAGCAGCAGATCGAGGAGACCACCTCGGACTACGACAAGGAGAAGCTGCAGGAACGTCTCGCCAAGCTGGCGGGCGGCGTTGCCGTGATCCGCGTCGGCGGTGCGACCGAAGTGGAAGTCAAGGAAAAGAAGGACCGCGTCGATGACGCCCTCAACGCGACCCGCGCGGCCGTCGAAGAAGGCATCGTTGCCGGCGGCGGCGTCGCACTGCTGCGCGCTTCGGCCAACATCAAGGTGACCGGCGTCAACGCCGACCAGGCAGCCGGCATCAACATCGTTCGTCGTGCACTGCAGGCTCCGGCCCGTCAGATCGCGGCCAACGCCGGTGCGGAAGCATCGATCGTTGCCGGCAAGATCCTCGACAACGCGAGTGCGACCTTCGGCTACAACGCCCAGACTAGCGAATATGGCGACATGATCGCCATGGGCATCGTCGATCCGGTCAAGGTCGTGCGCGCGGCTCTCCAGGATGCGGCCTCGGTCGCCGGCCTGCTGGTCACCACCGAAGCCATGATCGCGGAAGCTCCGAAGAAGGAGTCGGCTGGCGGCGGCATGCCTGGCGGCATGGGCGGCGGCGGCATGGGCGGCATGGGTGGTATGGATTTCTAATTCAACCTATCAGCCTTCAGATCCGGAAAGGGCGGCAGCGATGCCGCCCTTTTCCTTTTGCGTTTTGTCGATGGGGGCTAACCGTCATAGTTATGGCAGCTCCATCGAGGGGGCCCGTAGACCCTTCGCTGATGCAAACAATTTTTTGTGCATTGCAATATATTGCTCGATGGGTATGGTTTCGCTGTCGGCCATCTACTCTTCCCAGATGCGATGCCGGCTTTGAAATGCAGCGCACCTCCTCCCGCGCTGTTTTCGATATCGGCCCGCTGCTATTTCCTCCCGGCAGCGGGCCGTTTGCGTGAGCGATAGGTTTCGCCCGATGGCCCGCGTGCTGGCTTTAAGCCATGCGGATGCTCTGGACTTCCAGGCCCTTCTTGCCCTGCCCGCATTCGACAAGCACCTTTTGCCCCTCCACCAGCCTGCTGAGGCCAGAGCGGACCAACGCCGTGGCATGAACGAAGACATCCTTCCCGCCATCTTCAGGAGCAATGAAGCCGAAGCCCTTTTCGGGATTGTACCACTTGACTGTGCCCGCGCTCTCGATCGATCCGCCCGCTGCAGGGACGGATCCTTCAGAACCACGGACATGTGGCGAAGTTTTCGCGGCCTCGCCAATCTCCAGCACCTGGGACACCTGAGGACCCTTTGGCCGCTCTTCGACAGTGACCTTGAGACGCGCTCCCTCCGAGACACTGCGGTTTCCGGCTACCTCTAGTACTCTGCTGTGCAGATAGGCATCCCTGCCGTCCAAGAGTTTGACGAAGCCAAATCCTTTGCTCGCGTCGAACCACTTCACCTCGGCGTTTACGGGGTCCGCGATCACAGGTGGCGGCCGTTGAAAATAGCTAGGCTCGGGAGCCCGTTCGGAAAAAGAATCGGGCTCGTCCTCATCTCGATCCCGGCGTGGTTTGCGATGGTCTCTGTATCTGCTCATGATCGTCTCGGCTGGCATAGCGAAGGCTTACGCCGCTATATCTCTATCGGGCGACGCGTTTGTGTCAAATGTCCTTGATGGCGTAAAGCTCCTCTGTCGATACAATCCACCTGGTTTGTAATCGGCTGCGGATAACGGCCATGGGTCGTCACGGGCCGGTGTTCG
This sequence comes from Mesorhizobium sp. WSM2561, assembly GCF_000513915.1. Taxonomy (NCBI): domain Bacteria; kingdom Pseudomonadati; phylum Pseudomonadota; class Alphaproteobacteria; order Hyphomicrobiales; family Phyllobacteriaceae; genus Mesorhizobium; species Mesorhizobium sp. WSM2561. Next base: position 20,527 of record NZ_AZUX01000064.1, on the reverse strand, counting down.
GTGACATCGATACGGCAGATGCTGTTCCCGATGGATCGCCGCATCGTCAAAACCATCGCCTATCATGACAACTTGTCAGCCCCAATGGGCCGAGAACGGTAGACCGCTCACGACCTCTGCAACGCGGAGCTCAACAGGCGTATTTTTTTCACTCGCTGTTGCGCCGCGCCTCCTTTGCCGGAGTGGCAGCTTTTTCTTCCGGCTGTAGATTGACGGTGGGTCTACCCGCCGTCCATCCGAGGCTCTATGTGAAAAGCGCGACGTGCGGGATAGACATCGGCGACCTGTTAATCGACACCCGTGTTGAGGAAGCCGAAATTGCCTCTATGCCTACCGTTGACCCGCCACCTGAAAGCCTCGGACCTGTTCGGCGCGATCGACCATATGCCATCGCCTGCGGGACCGGCTAGCGAGGGTTCGTTTAGGGTTTTCAATCCATCGACCGGCGAATTGCTGGCTGAGCTTCCCGACATGGGCGTCGAGCAAACGCGAGCCGCGATCGACAAGGCCTATGAGGCGCAGCCTGCATGGGCTGCGTTGACCGCGCGGGAGCGCAGCGACATACTTTGGCGGTGGCACCAGCTGATCATTGACCACGCAGACGACCTCGCTGCAATTCTTACCGCAGAGATGGGCAAGCCGCTTGCCGAGGCAAAATCGGAGGTGTCGCATGCGGCCGCGTACCTGCAATGGTTTGCCGAGGAGGCCAATCGCATCTACGGCGAGACGATCGCAGCGCCATCGACAGACCGCCGCATGCTGGTGATCAAGCAGCCGATCGGCGTTGTTGGCACGATCACGCCATGGAATTTTCCAGCCTCGATGGTGGCACGCAAGATCTCGCCGGCCTTGGCCGCGGGCTGCACAATCGTGCTCAAGCCCGCTGAGCAGACCCCGCTTGTTGCGGGCGCAATGTTTGCCCTCGCCCACGAGGCTGGCTTTCCCGAAGGCGTCGTCAACCTGATCTTCGCTTCCGAAGGCGATATGATTGGCCGTGAACTGTGCTCCAATGCCAAGGTCCGTAAGATCAGCTTTACCGGCTCGACCGAGGTCGGCCGGCTGCTCATGCGCCAGTGTTCGGATCAGATCAAGAAAGTCAGCCTCGAGCTCGGCGGCAACGCGCCTTTCATCGTCTTCGACGATGCCGACCTCGATGCCGCAGTGGATGGTGCGATCCAGGCCAAGTTCCGCAACGCCGGTCAGACCTGTGTTTCCGCGAACCGCCTTTATGTGCAGGCGAGCATTCATGATGAGTTTGTCGTCAGATTCGTGGAAAAAGTCCGCCACCTTTCGGTTGGCGACGGCTTCGATCCGGGCGTGGCTATCGGACCGCTGATCGACAGGCATGCCTTAGCCAAGATCGAAACCCATATCGCGGATGCCGTCCAAAAAGGGGGCACGGTTGAATGCGGGGGCAAGCGCATCGGCAAAGTGGGCACGTTCTTCCAGCCGACGGTGCTCACTGATATCTCCAGCGCAATGGCCATCGCGCAAGAGGAGACATTCGGGCCGTTGGCTCCGATCATTCGCTTCGAAGATGCAGAACAGGTCATTCACGAGGCCAACGACACGATCTACGGACTTGCCGCCTACTTTTATGCGTCCAATCTCAAACGTGTCTGGCGCGTGGCCGAGGCGCTCGAATACGGAATGGTCGGAATCAACACCGGCCGAATGTCCTCGGAAGCGGCCCCCTTCGGTGGGATAAAACAGTCCGGCATCGGACGGGAAGGCTCCCGTCACGGGCTCGAGGACTACCTTGAAATTAAATACCTGTGCATGGGCGGCATCTGAGCACGTACGAAGGAATTGGCGCACGAACTCTCTCAAGCCCTCGGCCAAAGATATGGCGGCTGCGCCTGAAAGATGGACGGTTTAGGCGCTCTTGCGCTGCCGAACGGCGTCTGTCTTCTGCGGAAGGTCGGGCGTCTAGAGCGTAGGGTGCACTGTGAGGCCCGGGTGGGTCGTAGCTCAGTCTGGCTTTTGGCCCGAGCGATATGTTATTTTCGGTACCAGCCGTTCGGACTCCGGCCGATCGAGGTCGATCGACAAATTCCGTTCGCTCCGCCGCGGTCACCCGCACGACGTCGGCCAGCACTATCTTTGGCTTGCGATTGAGGGGACCGGTCGAGCGACTTGGTGCAGCCACATGGAATAAGACCAATGCGCGCGTGGTCGCGGCCTTCCCGGTCACCTACATGGATCGGCGCGCTTGAACATCGGCCGATATCTACGCGGCCGAGGCGGCAAATGCCGAGGCAGGCACGCAAGCGCGCGGCGCGATCGACGGCCGCGGCGGCAATGCCAACCTGGTGGCCGCTGCATAGACTAAGTCGGTACTTACGCGCCCTCGAGGACGGAGAAGCCCTCGAACTGCGGGTGACCGAGGTAGTGGACTTTCGTCGTGTCGAGATTCCTGTGGGCGGCGAGGAAATTCTCCGATCTGGTCCAGGCGACGAAATCGTCGTGGGTTGCCCACACTGTGTGCGAGGCAAACAGCGTGTAACCTTCGGTCTCGCTGACCGGGCCGCGCAGCAAATGGAATTCTCGGAATCCCTTCATCTCGGCAAGACTGGAACCGCGGTTTTTCCAGACGGCCTCGAAGTCGGCCTCCGAGCCGTTCTGGACCTTGAAGCGGTTCATGGCGATGTACATGGCGGTTCCTTCATTCCGGATGTTGTGGTTGGCGTTGGAGCTTGACCTGTTCAAAATGGGCCGGCTTTGGCCTCCAGCGAAGCAATGTCTTGAGCCCCAGAGCTACACGTCACGACCTTGGGGATTAGGTGGCATGAACCGTCCTAGCGCGAGGAGCAGTCCGTTATCGCCTTCGCACCGCAGCGTCTCATGGCCTCTCTTGCAAGCCCACTACGCTTTCGACCTGCTCGCGATCGTCGAACTCCGGACGACCCTGTGTTTCCATGCGAAGCAACCCGCATCAGCTATACCCGTCCCTGGATGTTTGCCCGCTGTCATGTTCGTTCGCCTGCATTTTATTTCATCGAGGCGAACACCTCGCCTAGACGCGGCGAGCCTCGCTGTGTGCCAAGCAACCGTCGTGCCATCGTAGAGGTGGTGGGAGAGGACCGGATATTTCGTGACGCGCGGGGTGAAATACCAGCGCGTCGGTGTGTCGGGTCTCGGACATAGACGTTACCGGACCCGGCTGGATGTCAGAGTAAGGGATGCAATTCGGCCGCGCCAAAGCCTCATCGCGCCTTTCAATTCAGAGAACCTGAGATCGGCGTCCGGGTAAGGAAAGAAAGCAAAGCAGCGGGCACGGAGACCTAGCACCTAAGAAAGCTACGCGACCGACTGCCAGCTGGCGGTTGGCACCCAAATGGCAACAGTCACGAAACCGCTCTGCAGTCCCTGGCGGCCGCCGTGGTCGGCCGTCGCTGGCTTGCTGATGGCGCAGATCTGGGTGCTTGGCATCGCCTGGAGGATTTCGGAGCTCGAGCGCAACCGCCGCTGGGGAACCTTGTTGCGCCCTTGTGTGCAGATAGCCCCCTTCGATCGCCATATTAGTCGAGGCCGCAAAGCTCCAAAAACCCGTTCGTGAAGCGAATGCCACTCCCATCACGTTCAATGCCTGGGTCGTAGGTGAAGACCGCGATATCTAACTTGGCGAGGCGGCGACAACATCTTCATGGGGGCGTCCAGGTAGGAGAAGGATCCTCTCATGCCCCGCGATTGCCGGTATCAACGCTGGATAAAGATGCAGCTGCCCGGCGCCTGTGTGAATGTCGGCAGCAGTCGCTCCCGATTTGATCTCTATCAGCAACGGACGTTTCCCCGGCCGCTCGACGGTTGCATCGACTTCGTAACCGAGCGAATGGCCTGGCTTTTCCATCTTGATATCCCGTTCTAGCAGCCGTTCCTGCAACGCGAGCCATACAAATCCCTGCTTTCGGGAGACGATCTTTTCCTCTTGGGGCCCGGTTGGTCCGATCACATAGGTTCCGCCCTTCTCGTCGGCACCAAGCCGGTAACCGACATCTTCGGCTCTCGGTGTAGGAGAACTCGTAGACCTTGCCAGTGCGCAGGCTCGCACGGAACCGCCCTGTCATTGATCGATTAAGATCTGATTTCTCGTCGAGCGCAGCCACCAAGAACCAGGCCCGCTCGATTCCAGTTGGCGATACTTCGACATTAAGCGGCGTCAGCCCCGTCCTTGATGCGAACGCGGAGGTGAGACTCCCTTCTCGGTCTCGCCGTTCTTCCGAAGTAGGCCTTGCCTCAGAAGATAAGAACGGCCCTGTGCATCAACGGCCACCGCAGAAAGCGCATTCGGGTTTCCAGTCTGTCGAGCTTCGTTGATCTCGACGGTCCAGTTCTTTCCTGACGGATCATGACCGAGTTCCGTCCGAATTCCATCGGGCGCCTCGATTACACGAACGACAAACGGGCCATCCGGCACCCGTCTAATAGCTTTACGAGCGATTGACCCCTCGAGTACTGCCGCGCGCCAGCGGTCGAGTTGGCGTCGGGTTGCATGAGGGTCGATCACAAGCCGCAGCCTCGTCTGGGCGAGCCCGATACGGTTTGCCAGCTCATCGTAGCCTGGATAGAAGTTGGCGATCGCTGCAATGGAGGTCAGGTGACCGCCTCGATGATAGATTTGAAATTCATAGCGCCACAGACCCAAACGGCCTTCAAAATTGATTGGAACCGATACCAGCCCCATTTAGACGCGCGCCTGCACTGGGTCGATTTAGGAGTGGCCTGCACGAGTTGGTGAGGAGTAGCGGAGAGACCAGTGCGGAAATCGATGTCCATTACCGAGCTCGTCGACAAAAAGACGACCTAGCGCTCAAAAGATCGAGAGCGTGCCTAGGTTCTCCAGTCGATCCGCTCGGCGTCCTCATCATGCCGACGCGCTTCCGCTTCATATTCATCGCCGAGGGTCCCAAGCGCCTTGGCCGTGCGCGGATAATCGTAGGCGATCGCTTTCGCCCATGTTCGATATTTCGCCGCCTCCAGGCGTTCGAGTTCTCCGCCGTCGCGCGGCAAACGCGTCGTGACACCGCGGCGATTGCTCTTGCCGACAACAAAACCATCGATCATCGGCTTACTGCGAAAAAGATCTATCGCCTCGCGCACCGATTCAGCCGGCCAATTGCCATCTGAGCCGATCGGCGAGGCTGACAGGAGATTTCCAATTCGACTGTCGGCGATGTCTTCTCGGCCGACCGCTTTGGCAAGTGCCCTGGCCTGCTTTATCCAGGTCTCGAGCGCCTCGCCGTCGATAGTGCCGTCGCCGCGTGTTCCAGGAATATAGTTCCAAAGCTCCAGCAGCCGATAGGCCTGCGTGGCGACGGTTTGCGCGTGCTTGGGGTCTTCGGGTTCAGGCTCAACGATACCGCTTTCCTCGCTTGCCCTGAAGGCTGCGCTCAGCATCTCGACGAACAGTGATGGTTGTTCCGAAAGTACCCTGAGCAGAACCTTGGGGCGCCGCCGCGAATATTCCAGGATCCGTAGATATCTCCACTCGAGCTTAGCCAGAACATTTCGGTCGGCATCTTCGCGCTCGTCGAGAGCCTCTAGGATTTCAGCCACATCGTGCTGCAGCATCGCCGCCTCGTTGGGGTCGCCGGTGTCTTCGAATGGCTGACGTGAGGTCTCGTCCAGCATCTCGACCAGCAACTCGGACGGCAGGTGGGCCTTGTTTCCGCGCCGCGCGAGCGTCAGGGCGTGCCGGGCACGTCCAGCGCTGATCAGCTTGCGGATCGCGTAGGTGACGTCGTCACTATCCTCGTCGATCCAGAACGCTGGTGCGCGGCGCCAGTAAGTTGCTTCGATTTCGCCACCGATCAGGGCAATCCGATCCCAAGTCCAACGGGCAACAGGAAGCGCCCGAAGGATCGTAAGCAGCGCTGTGTCACCCCAGTTCTCGGTCAGGGCCCTATCGATCAGGGCGTTTGCCCAGGCTTCCTTCCGATCCCGAAATAGTGAAACGATGAGACCGTGGGCCACATCCCTCTCGTGCCCATCATCGCTTCGAACAGCCGATGTCAGCAGCCCCTCGATATCGGGGTACGGCAGACCGACATCGTAGAGAGCCTTGCCAATATAGCCCGGGATTTCGCTCGCTCGCGCCAGCGCAAATACGGCGGGGAGCCCGCCCTCGGCGTAGAGCGCCTGGGCCGCCTGCTGTCGCGCGGCGTCGATGTCGCGCTGTTCCGTCTCCCAGCCTTTGGAAGAAGGCTTGGGCAGTTGAACGGTTTGCTTGAAGAGCCAGGCCGTTCGCTCAAACGGATCGGTGGGCGCGAAACAATCGTAGATGGTCTCCAATCTATCGAGCACTAGGTCCGGCAAAGACCACTCGGCATCGGGAAATTGTCGATGATGATGGAGCACATCCCGCAACTTTTCCCAGAGGGACCGGCGATCCGCCTTTTCGATGAAACTTACCTCGGCCGCCTCGAGTGCTGCCAGAGCGGGTTCAGCATCGGGCGCCAAATCGCCCAGCCGGTCGAGCAGATCCGGCCAGCGTGCGGAACTCAGGCCCACGTCGGCAATCAAGCGCGTGCTGATAGCGGCCGCCCCGCGCCCAATGAGCGCCCATGTCACTGTCTCTATTTTGTCGACCGTAAAATCGCGCCAGCGCGGCACAGAAGTTGGAAATGAGGTATCGTGTCCACGCGGCAGGATGCCGAGCATCAGCTTCCATGCCGCATCCGGCTCCTGCTTGCGGATCAAATCAAGCGCGCGAAGCCGCTGGTCCAGATTCGCGTAGGTCTGAGGTATCCACAGACGGTGAATTTCGCGCAAGCTATTTGCGGGCCCATTGGAATAGCGACGCGGCTTGGTGTCGATGGCGTCAAGTCGCGCCAAGAGGTGAGTTACCCTTGGCAGATATTCAGGCGACCAAGCCAACGACTCCAGCGCCCACATCAGGTCGGAAAGATATTCAGTCCCGACGAACCCACCTCCATCGTGGCCAAACAGCGAAGCTATGGCAGGTTCGTGCTGGTCGAGACTTTCTTCAATGGCGGCGAGAAAAGCCTGCGGCGCGGCTTCCGCGAGAAGTCGGAAGTCGCTCGACAATGACCACCACCGCCTCTGATCCGCGTTTTTAAGGAGCCTGCTTACTATGTTGTCGGTGCGCCGCCCCGCGTCGGGCCCGGCCCGCACCCGATCACCCCAAAGCGCCAGCAGGATAAGAACCTGACCGATGCCATTGCGCAGCATGCCCGAGTAGTCGCGATGGATGCCGCGAACCCCCGCCATCCAGCGCTCGTCGGGATCCATGTCGAAGCGTGGATCGGCGGACGCCAGAACCGCGTAGGCTGCAGCCTCGAAACGCTTGATGTCCGCGCTCGTCAGATGATGCGCAAGCAGCATCCACGCATCGGAGGGGGAGGCAACGCGCCAAGTCGATCCGACCTTCTGCAGCGGGCTGTCGAGTTCCCCGATATATGCTGTCAGGTCTCCGATAAAAGCCTCATAAGGAGCGTCCGCGAGTTCTGAGAGGCGCGCTCGATCTGCTGCGGAAGTCTCATCCCATCCCCCCGCTAGGAGGGCGGTGAGCAAAGCGCGAGATACCGGTTCCCTGGCCCATTTTGGCTGACGGCCAGGGGCGCCGGGCATCAGGCGGCGAAGGACGGCGAGATTGCGCGCACAGTCGCGAGCGAGCGCTTCTGCCCGTTGCTCGGTTATGCCGGCAGCGCTCAACGCACTGGCGATCCCCTCGCGCGACGGTCTAGTGAGCACACGCACTTCGCCGCGCGCGACAGGACGATCATCATAGGCCTGCAACACATAGTGGCCCCGTGTTGCAAGAACGTTGGCCAGTCCTGGCTCGGGTTCAGTCAGAAGCAGAAGGAGGGGCGCCGGAGCATTAAGAAGAGCCCTGGCCGCTTCGGGAGCGGTCGCCACCAGGCAGCGGGCGCGATAGGCAGCAGCCACATCATCAGGCAGTTCACCGAGTGCGGCATGGAAGAATGCAACCACCTCATCGGCGGCGGTTGCCTGCAAGGAGAGAACGGACGGGACTCCCCGAAGCCAACGCAGAACTTCCGCAGCGTCCTCGTCGCGGTCACTGAGAACGAGGTCCGTTGTCAACGGCCGCTCCGTAGCAAGCGACCATTCTTCCCAAACTTCCTCCAGTTCTCGGGTTCCATTGGGTCGCTTTCCCAGCCGCGTAGCCAACCAAAGGCCGACCGCCGGCGCCTGCTCGATCCAATGGACGAGATCATCAGCGTCGTAGGCGCGAACCTCTTTCCACGGGCCTTCACTCTGACACGCTTTGGCCCATTCGTCCTTCCCGGGCCAGTGGCGCGGAGTAACGAAGACGAAGGCGGCGCTGGTGGGGTCGAGGGGAGAAGGATCGCTCGTCCGCTTGCGATAGTCCTCATTCGCTTTCTGGACGATATTGCTTCGCTGAGCGCCAATTTCCCACCCGGCTTCACCCTTGGGTACGTAGGGACTGGGGGTATCGGCCGAAGTAATTCCATCCCAGCCTGGATAACGAACCCCCTCATCCGAAGGAAAGCGAAGGTGGACTGCTGAGCCGTAGGTGGCGCGGATCAGATGTGCGAGAAGCGTCGGAAGGCTGATGGCTCCGTCGTTGCGGTTTGCCCAGTTTGAAAGGTCCTCGGCGCTGACCCATCTGATTGGGATTGCAGGTTGGTCGGAAGTGGTAATGATGGGAACTTCGGGCCCGATCACAGCACCAGTGGCGAGGAACCGAATGCCAGCGCCCTCAAGAGCGCCCCGGATGGCTTGGGCGTTGTTTGCTACAGGAGTTCGTTGACCGCGCTCAAAGTCAGCGACCGTCGAGGTCGCCACACTGGCCGCCTTGGCGAGATCCTGTTGAGACCACGCCAGGAGCGCACGGGCTGCCCGGACGTGTTTGGGCGTGAGGTCACCAGGAGGAGAGCTTGACGAAACCATGGTCATAAGAAATATATGACATCGATTAAAATTCCAAGCTGTTATTTTTTGTTGGCGACTTTTTGAATTTGTCTTCAATTGGTAACAGCCGTAACTACCCTCGCCGAGCGAGCCCCACGCCTCTGATCGGAGGCTGCCGTATCCACGGCGGCTCTCGAAGAGGGCATTAGCAAATTAGAAAACGTGATCCTGTTATTTTTTGTCGGCACCTGCCCTATAATCTTCTACAAAAGATAACTAATGACCGACCACCATATGACCTTTCGTGAACGCGCTCTTAGCCTGACCAAATATCTCGGGATTGCGCGCGCCCGTGACTTCAAGGCTGCCGGCATTCCCCTAGTGTATCTAAGGCGCCTGACCGAGGCCGGCGACCTGGTTCGCCTCGGTCGCGGCCTCTATCAAGATCCCGATCGCGTCGGGGAGGATGCCGCGCACGATTTGGCGGAAGCCAGCCGGCTCGTGCCTCACGGAGTGATCAGCCTGATCAGCGCACTTCGGCAGCATGGGCTAACCACTCAGCTGCCTCATGCAGTTTGGATGACCATTCCACACAAGGCCCGCACGCCGCACAAAGGCCTCCGGCTCGAAATCGTCCGCGCAACCGGTGAAGCGCTGACTGCGGGCGTAGAGCATATCCGCGTCGAAGGCGTTGACGTGCCGATATACGGGGTAGCGAAGACTGTCGCCGACTGCTTCAAGCACCGCCGCAACGTTGGTGAGGACGTCGCCATCGAAGCGCTGCGCGAATCTCTGCACCAACGAAAGACCACACCGAGCGAACTGATGAAGTTCGCCGCTATCGATCGCGTCGTCGGCCGAATGGAGCCTTTGATCAAGGCGATCCAGTGACCGCTAAGATCGTCAAAAATCTGGATGTTTCGATCAGAGTCCGACTGCTCAATCATGCCAGGCAACACGGTGATGACTACCAGCGCGTCCTGACACGCTACGCAATCGAACGCCTGCTCTTTCGCCTCAGCAAAACCGAGGCGGCCGCTCGCTATGTGCTCAAGGGCGCCATGCTGTTCGCCACCTGGCCGGAGCACGTATTTCGGCCAACCGGGGATCTCGATCTGCTCGGCGAGGGCAGTCCCGACCCCGTATCTATCGCCGAACTGTTCGTCCGCATCTGCCAAGTTGAAGCGCCCGATGACGGTATCAAGTTCGACGCAGACAGCCTCAAGATCGAGCCAGTTCGCGAAGCCGACAAATATCAGGGTGCCCAGCTAAGTCTGACGGCGGACTTGGCTGGCGCGAAAATTCACGTGCAAGTCGACATCGGCTTCGGCGATCATGTCTATCCGTCGCCAAAGCGAGGAACCTTTCCCAGCCTGCTGCCGAACCTGCCGGAGGCAAGCGTGCTGATGTATCCCCCCGAAACAGTGGTCGCGGAGAAGTTCGAGGCCATGATCCGCTTTGGGGAAGTAAACGGCCGGATCAAGGACTTTTACGACATCTGGGTCACGACCCGCATCTTTCCCTTCGACGCGTCGAACCTTGTCGAAGCGGTCATCGGCACGCTTCGGCGCCGAGAGACTGCCATCCCCACCGTAATGCCCGTTGGTCTGACAGAGGCTTTTGCAGCGATTGTAGAGGATCGCGGTCTTTGGAGCGGCTTTCTTCGCCGCAACCCACCGACTCTCAAACCGCCGAGCTTTGTGGAGCTCCAAGAAGAATTGCGACGCTTCTTCGGTCCCATTATCGATAGTCTTGCGTCCCCGGAGAATGCCCGCGGCCGTTGGAATCCCGATGGCGGAACTTGGCTCTAAGGCGCAGAAACACCTGCGGCCATCGCCAGTTTGCCTTCACTGCGCTCAACGCCCACAATTTGCCGGACGATAGTGATGGCGCGATCCCTCTGCGTCGCTTGCCGCCGCAGCCGAGGCGAAGAAGGGCGCCCGGAGTGGAGCACCTTCGAAGGAATGGCGACTTCGGGGATCTTCGACCACAGTCATGAACGGCGCGAATTGCGCGCGAAGCGGTCAATGGCGATGCCACTTATCTCGAGAACGCGCCGACAACGATGCCACTTGAATTACCCGAGCTCGTGGATCGCCACGTTGGGAATGACCGCCTTGTCAGCACGCCAAGGGCCATGCTGTCGACCGCGTGGCGAGCTTGACGCCGACGGCGTCCACGTCGACCGAATCTGCTGACAATGAGGACTTGTAGGATCCCCCAGTAGGCGAAAACCCATGACGATCATCTTCACGCCGGCCGCGATCTGAAGCACGCGTCCGGCGCGCTTCATGCCTTTCTCTTTGGCGAGGCTTTCGGTGAAAAAACGGACGGAAGGATCGGAACATCAACGCCGCTGAACGGGTGCCGAGCTGTGCGATCCCGTTCGACGAGGTTGAGGAAAGCGCCGCTGAATGCGGGATTGCACGCTGCCGATGGAACGGCGTGGTGCGCCCACTACCGCGTTGCCGGGCCATATTAGCGATCTGGCCCGGCGCGAGAGCACTCATGGCCACAGAACGGAATTGCACCGGCCGTCACCACTGTCAAAAAAAGGCGAAGTGGTGATCCGGCACGGTATCGACGCTTAGCTTTTCCCGCGCTTTGGCGATTAAGCGTTCCAGCGCGGGAATCTCGGGCACCCCTCCGATCACTTCGTCGCCGAGAACCAAGGCCGGCGTGCCGGTGATGTACAGCTGCGTGGCGAGCTCGCGATTGCGCTCGAGGGTGTCTTCGATGGCGGGATCTTCCATGTCCCGCTTGAGCTTCTCAACGTCCAGGCCCACCTGTCGTGCGATAGTCAAAATGGAGAATTCGCTGACCTGGCCGCGAGCAGCCATAAGGGCGTGATGAAACGGCTCATATTTTCCCTGTTTGCGGGAGGCGAGCGCCGCCACTGCGGCGAATTTGGAACCCGGTGCCTTGCCCGGATACTCTTTGTAGACAACCTTCAGCTTGGGATCGTTCTTGAGGGCTTGCTGGATGATAGGGTCTCCCGCCCGGCAGTGCCGACAGTTGTAGTCCAAAAACATCACCAGAGGGACGTCGCCATTCGGGTTGCCAGCAGTTGGCGCAGAGGGATCGTTGAAGAGTGCGTCGCGCCGCTCCGGAATGAGCTTCCGCCAATCCGCCTCGAGCAGGCGATGGTTTTCGCGCTGGCGCAGGTGGTCTATAACAGGCGCTGCAAGCCCGGCAAGAAGCAGGGCCAGGATTAAAAGAGCGATATGGCCGGCTCTTGGTTCAGGCATGGGTCAGGCTCCAATCAACAGTGAACGGCAGGGCCGCAAAGAGGGCTTGCGGGCCGCGGGACTCGCGCTGCGGTTTGCAGGTCATAAGAATCAACATACTGTCTCCTGACCGGATCAAGGTGGGCTCCTCCCTCCCGGGCATCTCCCGTCGCTGCGCTCCGGTCGAACGTTGCGCCCATGGTCGCAGCAAGCTCCGTGCCAATTGCGGCAGCGCCGACAACCGCGCAGGTTTCCGGGTGGCCTCTCGCGCCGCGCTTTTGCGGATTCCAGCACTGGCTGCTGGCGAATACCCGCACATTCAACTCGGCGACGGACGGCGGGACCGGCGGCGGAATCCCCGCCGCGTTGCCCTGTCCGCTCATTCAGCGGTTGGCGGCGCAAACAGCGGCGCGGCCTCGGCCCACTGGTCAGCGGTCCGGAAAGCCGCCACGATCGCCATGGGCGCGGACCGGAACCGCCATCCGGGCGGCTAGCTTCCAGCGCGCCGTTGTGCCTTCGGACAAGACACGCACGATCTGCTTTTGCGTCTTCACCTTCTCCGAGACATGGCGTCGGCGACCTGCGTTTCAGCGATGTGCGCCAGCATCGCGTTGGCTACTTCCTTGTCGCGCATGCAGATCGAAGAAGGTCTCGTCTGGCTGCCACAATGCGCTCATGCCGACATTCAGATGGTTACCGCCTCGTTGGACCACGGCGCATCCGGCCCTCCAGCCACTCGCCATGACGATGGTGAGGGCGCACCACATCGTCGTCGGAGAGCCTCCAAATGCGGGCGAAGATTGGCGCCGTGGTATAGTCGCCGCCATTGCCGCCGGCTTCGCGCCGTCCTCATCCGGCGGCCCCAAACAAAGCCAAAACCTCGGGCCGTTTTCGGCTCGAGTTCCCGGGTCAAGCTTGAACGTCTCGTTCACGACGATCTGGCGTGAGCGACACCGTGGCGCCTGGCGTCGATGCTTCAGACGACGTTGGGCGCTGGCCACGCCTTTTCCGGCGGCGCGAAGCTGCGTGATCCCGTGTCCAAAAGCTGACAGCGGCAGACAAAATGTCAGGTTCACTACAACTGGACATCTGGGCACTGTGGAGGTTTTCACGGCAAATCGCGCTTGTTGGGCGCTGAGGTGCTGGCACGGTCTTTGTAAGTTGAGAGGTGGCAACACGGAACGAGGGTGACTGCACCCAAATGCGCAAGAGAAGCGATGCGCTCCCTCCCTTGAACCCGTGTACCCCCTCTAAGAGGGAAACAAGACCACAAAAGTCGCGCAACCGTGGGCAACAGCCTTGGGTCGCAACATGAAGACAATGAGCCGGAAGCATACGCCATCGGTTACGGTGGCGCAGTAATTTATTGCACAATTTTGACGACAGAATAAATAGAAAGCAAAACAAATATGAGCGCGGAAGGAAAAAAGAAGCGTGGTATCTCTGGCGTTTCGAATGCACGCAATATTGCATTCCGCTATGGTGGTCGCCCTTCAAATTTTAGTTTGGCGATAGGGCACACGACCCATCCGCGTCTAGGTGGCTCGCTGTTCCTTAATGCTATGATCCTGGGGCAAATGCTCCCAGGATTCAATCCGAGCGAACGAATGTTGAAGGCTGCCGACGCTTGTATTGAGGTGTGCCCCGTTCTTGGTGCGCCTTTCCTGTGAAGGAAGCGGAGAAACCGCATGACTTGAAATGGTCTACTCATCCGATTTGAGGGACGAGGAATGGGAGCAGATCGCCCCGCTTATGCCCAAGCCAAAATTTCTGAAGGCGAGTTCGCACCGACCAAGGCCTCAAGGTACGAGAAGGTGGCTTCGACCTTGGCGCGCAGTGCGGCGATCGTCTTCAGCGACAGCTCGTTGCTGACCGATTTCGCGGTTTCGGCGGTTGACTCGAGCGCCTTATGAGCGTTGTCACCACCGGATTTTAACTGGCAAGAGCTTCTTTCGACTGCTCGACGTTCTTTTGGGCAACGTCGCGAGACCGATCGGTGGCCTTGCCAGGGTCGATTACCGAAATTCGATCGTTTCGGCGTTTTCGCTGGACTTGTCGGTGGTGGTCTTGGACATTTCCTTAGCCTCCTGCCTGAAGATGTTTTCTTCCCCCGCGCCCAGCATACTGAGCCCATACGTGACAGCTGTATGTGCGCTCCAAAATACCTGCGATCCAAAGAATCAGATCGGAGCTTCGAACGTCCACTCTGTCCACGTTTGAATTGTTCTAGTCAGAATCCGCTGCCCCCGCGCGGTAGAGAAAGTTCATCCTATGGAGTCGGTCGTTAAGCGGACCTTGGCTGAGACCCAATTGGATTCCCACAGGCTCGACCTCGATCACGGAATCGGTCCTTATAAGTGATACGACCTTCATCAACCCAATCCTGAACGATGTTGATTGCCGATGAGAACTGACCCGGCAACTGGAGTGGAGGGTCAGTTCTCATCGGCAATCAACACGAGACCGACAAAACGAGAGAGGCCGTTCTTGTTCAGGTGGTAGTCTTCCGTGTCGCGATCAAGTCAACATAAAAAAACGCTGTTCTCGACGTCAATAGCGTGGTTGGACGTGGATTCTGTGGAATTTGCATGGCCCCCGGCTCAAATTCGACCGTCGCAGAAGTGTGTACTCACCAATACTGAGGCATCATGTCAGGGTCAGGGAGCAAGCGATAATGGTCGCATCAAATTTTGGTCTGTCGTCTGCATTCGCGGGTGAGTTTGCAGGGCGCGAACAATTGCGCAAAAGTTCGGCTGAGTTTCGGAAGGAGGTCATCGAAATCACCGATGGCGTCTTTGCCGCTGTCGGGTACTCGGCGAGCAATGTCACATTGGTCCAGGGTGACGGCGGTTCGATCATCGTCGACACGTCGGCAAACCTAGTGGACGCGAGGGCAATTGTAGACGTGTTCGGCGACCGCCTGACGCGCCCGGTCCGGGCGATCCTCTACACCCACAACCACCCGGACCACTCAGGCGGCGCGAAGGTGTTTGCCGGAGAGGAAAGTCCCCAGATTTACAGCCACCAGGCGCTGATAGAAGCAGCAGAGTTCGGAAGGGGTCCGCGCGACGGCGGAGACGTTTTCGGCACGACGCTGCCCGACCACCTCTTCATCAATGCAGGGACGCAGCTTGAATATGGCCGGGTGACACCGCACACACGGGAAGGCTTTCTGCCGCCGACGTGCACATTCAGCGGCGAGAGCGAAACGGTCGAGGTGGCAGGCGTCCGAATGCAACTCATCCATACCCCAGGTGAAGCTCCTGAGAACACTGCTGTGTGGCTCGCCGATAAGAGTGTTCTTATCCCGGGTGACGTCGTCTTGAAGTCTTACCCGAACCTCTCCCCGCTCCGCGGCCTTAAACTGAGGCCGCCCGAAACATGGATCAGCAGCCTGGAAAAGATGCTCGCACTGAACGCAACCTACATGGTGCAGGGCCATATGCGGCCGATTGTGGGCAGGGACGAGGTTCGCAAGGCCTTGACAGACTATCGGGATGGCATCAAGACCGTATTTGAGCAGACGCTTTCCGGTATCAAGCAGGGCAAAACGCCTGATGAACTTGTCCAAGAGGTCAAGCTATCCCCTGAACTCGCAAACAGTCCGTACCTGCAGGAATACTATGGCTGCGTCGCATGGACCGTCCGTGGCATCTACGCCGACCGCGTTGGTTGGTTTGACGGAAACGCGACGAATATTTCACCTCTGCCGCCCGCGGAGCGCGCCCGCAAGATGGTCGAGATGGCCGGAGGACCAGGGAAGATGCTTGCTCGGGCAAAAGAAGCGCTCGAGATGAAGGAGTTTCAATGGGGAGCGGAGCTGGCTGACTACGTCGTGGCACTCGACGCGGACAATGTCGCCGCCAAGGAGATCAAGGGCAAGGCGCTCACCGAACTAGGCGAACGCCAGGTAAACGCTACGGCCCGCAATTACTATCTCACCTCGGCGCAGTTCCTGATGAAGCACCGGAATTAAGCACCTTCTAAAGTGGTCTTTGGGTCGCAGCCACTCTGTCGGCAAGCCATGTGTTCCCGAACATCCGTGGGCAAGCAATATCCAGCCACCCTCCCCCATCCTCCAAATCCGATAGCCGCATTGCGGTGATCGAGATGTCTTGCAGTGCCCCGGAGACAGCCTTAGCGAAGATTTTTCTTGCATCGCTCAGGATCAGACCACGCCCGGCTTTGACAAAAAGCGCGCAAGCCAGAGCCTCTTCCAACCGTCGAATCTGATGGCTGACAGCGCTGTCGGTCAGGTGCAGTTCATTCGCTGCCTTGGTGAGGCTTTGATGTCGTGCGGCAGCTTCGAACGTTCTAAGGGTTGGAAGCGGCAGGCTGCGCAGATTCTCCATCCTTCGTCTTCGTTACCACATCCAAGGCATTTGCGATCTCATCCCGGTACAAGCGGCATCTTTTCAGCACTGCTCACATGCGGCCGACTGACAAGCTGACGTTTCAGAGTTCAACTCGCAGCCGCGTTCGTTGCAGTTCTGCCACTGCCATGATGAAGCGAAGCCGCTCGGTCCCGCAATTGAGATAAGCGTGCCTGTCCTCCGTTCGCGCCAACACCGACGAACCGGGTTGGATCACAAGGTCCGTGTCGGCCAGCTTTAGTGTGAGTTCACCGGTCTCTACGTTGATGAGTTCCAGCGTGCCGGGAGAGTGCCCAGGCGATTCAAATGTTTCGCCCGGAAACATTGTCCATCTCCAAAGCTCGATCATGTCGGGTCCTTGAGTTCCCACAAGCAGCGTGGCGCTTCCTCCCTTGGGGCCCCGCCACAATGTGGAGGCATCATGCGGCTGGACGATCCGGGCCGGCACAGTCGGCGCCACATTCACGAAGTCAGCGACTGACACTCCAAGAGCCGCAGCGGTTCTGCAGAGAATGGCTATACTCGGATTGGCGGTGCCCTTCTCGATCTCGACCAGCATTCCTTTGCTTACGCCGGATCTTCTTGAGAGCTCATCCAGCGTCAGGGCGCTTTGCCGCCTGAAACTCCTGAGGTTTTGGGAGACCGTCGCGCTAACGCGTTCGACATCAGCACCCGATTCGGTCGATATATTGACTTTGTTATCCATGGTCGATATTGTAGACCAAAATGGTCAATGAGAGCCAGAGGGACATGGTCGGTTTTCCGGTAATTGATAAAGAGATCGCGGATGTTGCTTCTGACTTCCGGGCAATCAGCGTCTTTGTCGATGCCAGCGGCGCCGAGAAGGGAACAATTGACCCCGAGATTCTTCTGGGTGCATGCGACTTCGTATCCTCCGGAGGGCCGGAGTGGGCAAACGCACATATGGCCAGTTGGGCCGAAGCCTATAGCCGGTTCGGCGCGAAACCAAATCGAACGCCATGTTCTGCTCAAGCTTTGAGAAAGCGGGTGGAGAAGGACGGCCGTATCCCATCGATCAATCCCGTGGTCGACCTCTATAACGCCGTAAGCCTGCGCTTTGCCATTCCAGTCGGAGGCGAAAACTTCGATGCCTATGTGAGCAAGCCAAGATTGTCGATTGCCGACGGAACTGAGGCCTTCGATACAGTCATGAACGGGGAGGCAATTGTTGAACATCCTGCCAAGGGCGAGGTGATTTGGCGGGATGATCTAGGCGTAACATGTCGTCGATGGAATTGGCGACAAGGTACACGTACCCGGCTAGACACCGTTGGCGGCCAAATGTGGTTCATATTGGAAAGCTTGGCAACGATGCCGGAGGAGAAGCTCGATGAGGCGGGCAACATGCTGGTTGGCGGTCTAAGACAACTAGCGCCAGGATGTGAAATCTACAAACACAAGGTCGCGGCCGGCCAATAATCAGCGGCCGACGAAACACCAAGAAAATCACGCACTCTGCGGCGCTGCAATGCTGCATGAGCGGCTGTTCGCGCGCAGTTCCTTCGGCTGATCAGTCGCGAAAACTTTTTCCACCCGCGGAAACGCGGCAATGGCGGAGCTTTGCCTGCAACCGCGCAGGCAACCGCCGACAGTCAAATGAGGTCATGATGCGCACCGAGACATCCACGCCCGCCCTGCTCGTGAAGGATGTTCATAAGACTTTTGGGGACCACGAGGTGCTGAAGGGCATTTCGCTCGCCGCGGAAAAAGGCGACGTTGTTTCAATCATTGGTTCATCGGGCTCGGGAAAAAGCACCTTCCTGCGCTGCATCAATTTTCTCGAAATTCGGCCCGCGGGACCTTCCAGGTAAACGGGGAAGAGGTGACGTTCTGTATCGGGCGGGACGGGAAATGCCATCCCGCAAATTGGCGGCAGATTGAGAGGCTCAGAAGCGGCCTTGGAATGGTCGTCCAGAGCTTCAACCTCTGGCCCCACATGACAATTCTTCAAAATGGGCGATACCGGAGCTTATTCTCATAGTGGCGCTGTACTATGCGGGAACCGATGGCCTGAACCGGATCCTCGCCGCCGCGGATCTAGGCCCGATCGAGGTCAATGGCCTTGTCGCGGAAGCCGCTCCTCCTCGTAACTGTCTTTTACGTTGGCCTGACCTTCGCAATCACTCAAGTTTTCCAGAAAATGGAAAACGCCGTTCCCGTTCAGCGGCGACACAGTGTTTGAACACTCAAGCAAATAAGAGGTTAATTTATGTCCAGACCAGACAAGCACAAGCTGTCGACGCTTTCCTTCAATACACTTTCGGTCCACGGCGGCAACGAGATCGACACGACGTCCGGTGCCATTCGCACACCGATCGTCATGGCCAATTCCTATGTGCTTCCTTACGATCCCTCCACAATGGATTGGTCCGACACCGAAACGCCCTCCTATACGCGCAATTCCGGCCACAACCAGATCTGCCTGCAGCGAAAACTTGCAGCACTCGAAGGCGGCGAAGAAGCCGCCGTTTTTGCAACCGGCGTGGCGGCGCTGCATGCCGTGTTCTTCACCTTCCTGAAGACCGGCGACCATGTGATCGTCGGCGATGTCACTTACGAAGCCGTGTGGCGCCTGTTTGCGGAACTTCTGCCGCAGCGCTACCAGATCGAAGCGACTTTCGTCGACATGGGAGACATGGAGGCGGTGAGAGCCGCCGTGCGGCCGAACACCAGGTTGATCCATACCGAGACGATCGCAAACCCGACTACGAAGGTTGCCGACATCGCGACGCTGGCCTCGATCGCCAGAGAAGCCGGCGCCTTGTTGAGCGTGGACTCGACCTTCACCCCTCCGCCTTTCTTCCGGCCGCTTGCCCTGGGAGCGGACCTCGTCATCCATTCCTTGACCAAGTACATCAATGGCCATGGCGATGCGATGGGCGGCGTCGTCATCGGCTCGAAGGAGCTCATCCGTCACGTCAAGACAGATGCCCTGGTCGATCTGGGAGGAACGATCTCTCCCTTCAATGCCTGGCTGATCATGCGCGGCTCGGTCACCTTGCCGCTTCGGCTCAGGCAGCAGTTCTCGACCGCAGAGCTCGTCGCGCAATACCTCGCCACCGACAAGCGCATGGCCTATGTCACCTATCCCGGCCTCGAAACCCATGACCAGCACCAGCTGGCGAAAAAGCAGTTCGCCGGCAAGGGCTATGGCGCGGTGATGGCGTTCGCGGTCGAGGGTGATCCCGATACCCAGAACCGCTTTGTGTCCAATCTGAAGGTGATCACCTCCGCCGTCTCACTCGGTCACGACGAAAGTCTGATCGTGCACGTGGGCGGCAGCGGCCGCGGCGGCTCCGATCGCTATCCGCCCAACTTCCAGAAGTACGGGCACCTGCGTCTTTCCATCGGCCTCGAAGACCCCGAGGACCTGATTGCGGACATCAGATACGCTCTCGATCAAACCTTCGGCTGTTCCTCGGAGCCGATATAAAATCGGAATCCACGGTAATCGCCGAGGGCGGCGATTACCCCTGCGCGGGCTCGGGCCGGGTTCTCGCATCGAGATAGCCATGCTCGGCGGTGGCATGGATGGTGCCGGCCAAGTCGAATTCTTCCTCGGCGCCTTCGCGCACCGCGCACCCAGCCGGCGCAGCCGCTTCAGCGCCACCTTGATGTTGCAGGTGCCGAGCTCGACCGCGTCGTCGAAGTTCCTGAACTCGCGCTTGAACGCGTCGCAGAACGTCCATGAGCTGGCGGATCAACGTCGGATTGACCCGTGCGGTCGGCAGCAAAGGTTGATCACCTGCGTAGCCGATCGACGGCGTGACTCAGCAAATGGATACCGCGCTCTATTTGGCGCACGTCCAAAGCTGCGTAGCCCATCACCAAGCCAACATGGTCCGGCGAGCCCTCGGACACGAGAGGATCGAAGAGTGGCATCACCGAGTAGACGCCAATGCCAGTCTTCCATGCTTTCTCGATCAGCTTGTCCGTCGCCGACCGAGGCAGTTCCCGGAGCCAAGCGACAATGTGTAGCCCCGCATTCTCTCCCGATACGCTAATGCGATCGCCAAATTTATAGTGAAGTGCGTTTAGAAGGGTTTCTCG
>NZ_AZUX01000063.1:0-22299 GCF_000513915.1 Mesorhizobium sp. WSM2561 | reverse complement strand
ATTCGAACAGGGTTCAGAAAAATGGCATCGAAAATCCCACCGGCTCTTGGAATACTGAATCTGGAATTCGGGCTGCCGCCCGGCGCCACGCCGCCAGCGCCGNTGCCCGGCTCATTGCGGAATCCGGCAACCCATGGCTTGCCGGTCATCTTTGAAACCGTTGCAGGAGCTTGGGCAGAAAACGTCATTCGCGGCGATCCAGCGCTCGAGCCGGCTTGCATCGCAGCGGCCCGGCGCCTGGTGGCGCGAGGCGCTTTCGCAATAACCTCTAACTGCGGCTTCTTTATCCGGCATCAGGCGGCAGTGGCCGCGGCGGTAAATGTCCCCGTGGCAATGTCAAGCCTGCTTCTGGTGCCGATGCTGCTCCGGCAGCTGCCGCCAACCGCCAAGCTCGCCGTCGTGACCGCAGACTCGACACATTGCAGCGAAGATCTGCTCGGGGTCTCCGATCCGGCCGATCGTTCGCGGGTGATTATCGGCGGCATCGAGGGGGGCAAGGCGCTGCAAAACGAGCTGATGCGTCCGCCAATTCCGACCGACGTCGCCGTTCTCGAGGAAGATGTCGCCGCTTGCGTCGCTCGACTCCGCGCAGCGCATCCGGAAATCGCGGGGATCCTGTTCGAATGCACAGGGTTTCCGCTGGTCGCGCCTGCGATCCGGCGTCTGACGAACCTGCCAGTTTACGACATCACAGGCCTCTGCCGGATGATGATCGCGTCATCACCTGAAGGGCATTGTTGAATGTCACAGGTCAGGCCGTCGGGCTGGCAAAGCAGCCACCGACGCGCATTCTGTCGCTTAACATATCTGTCTCCAAGATTACTAGATGAGTTGAACTGATGACAATCAGCCGAGGGCCACAAGCATTTCCTAGAAGCGAATATCTGCGCCGGCTTGCCGCGCTGAAGTCGGAAATGGCACAGCGCGACATCGATGCGCTTATCGTGACCGATCAAAATAACATTACGTACCTCACGGGGTACACTCCAGACTCCGGATATGTCCCGCAGGGGCTTGTCGTTTCGGCGCACGAAGAGGAGCCGACGTTCATCCTTCGTCACTGCGATGCACCGGCAGCCATTCACCATTGCTTTATGGAACGCGATAAGATCTTCGCCTACCCCGAAGCTCTCATTGGGAATGCTGAAAAGGATGGTTACGACATTGTAGTCGGTTACTTGGAAGATGTTGGCCTCGCGAACCGCGGCATAGGGATCGAACTGAACAGCCTTTTGGGAGGGGCGGCGCAAAAGCTCAGCAGACGGCTACCCAATACCAGGATTGTGGATTGTACCAAGGTGGTCACCTGGATCCGGCTCATCAAATCTGATCGCGAGATAGCCTTCATGCGGGAAGCGGCTGCAATCTCCGACGCGGCAATACTGCGCGCCGCTGAAGTGATTCGCCCTGGCGTGCGTGAAGCCGATGCTTGCGCGGAAATCGTGGGCACTTTGATTCGCGGGGCAAACGGCAAGCCCGGAACGGGGCTGCATGGGATAAGCTTATGTTCCTCACCGCGTACAGGGACCTGCCACATTTCGTGGAGTGAAGACACCTTTCGAGTTGGATCGCAAGTCAACATTGAACTTGGCGGTTCGCGTCATGGCTATCCTGCCGGACTCATGCGCACGTACTCGATCGGTGCACCCTCTGACCGTTTGCGTCGTGTCCATGAGACCCAAGTGGCCGGCCTCGAGGCCGCTCTCGAAACGGTTCGCCCGGGAGCGACTTGCAGTGATGTAGCCAACGCATTCTATCGCACTATCAAGAAACATGGCCTCAGGAAGGAGTCACGCTGCGGTTACGTCCCATGGCATCGGCTGGATCGAGCCGACGGCAAGCCTCAAAGATGGCGACACGACGGAGCTGAAGCCGAACATGACGTTCCACCTGATGCTGGGCAACTGGATCGACGAGGATTTCGGATACGTCATCAGCGAGACGTTCCGTGTTTCGGAAACCGGTGTAGAAGTCCTGACCACCGCGCCACGCAAGATTTTTGAGAGTTAGGTCGGGTCCAGAGCGTTCGCCTATCCGATCGATTCTAGGCGCCCTAATTGGTGTTAACATAACACCTAGTCCGCAAACCTCCGAATTCCCGGTCAATAGTCGACTCTCGTAATTGGTCGGTTACTCAGTCTTTGATCAGAACGCTCCACGACTCCGCAAAATCTCAGTAATGAAAGCTGAGGCGAGCCGGACGGCTACCTCAGCAGCTAAGCCGGCTGGGTCACGATCCTCGACGTACTCGACCATCGCTACACTCACAAGTGTTCGCCTTGCGCGCGATGCCGCGGATCAGCTTCATCGCAGGCCAGAACTCGAGACCTCCAGGAGCAGGCGCCCACACCGCTGGCATAAGCGTCGGGTCCAGCCCATCGAAATCAAAATTTACGTGTACGTTGGCGCTTTCAGGAATCGCATCAATCACCGGCTGCACACCGCGATCGTACAAGTCTTCGCCGGTAAAAAACTTCGCACCCCATGCGAGTGCGTCGCGCACCTCCACGTCGCCGGCTGAGCTGGGGCCGCGCGTGCCTACTTGGATGATGTTCCTGACGAAGGACATCTCGGATGCGCGACGCATGCGCTCGATGCGTCCCATCTCTCACCGCAGTTAATGTCTCGCCAGTCCATGTGAGCGTCGATCTGCAGCACAGTGACTTCCTTATATAAACTCAACCCCTGCAACATCGGTATCGGGATCGAGTCCTCGCCGCCCAAGGCCAGGACGGCAATCTTGCGGCCTCCACAGTATCTTTGATAATCGTTCGGTTGGCTTCCGCCTCGAAGAAATTCACCGGCAGGTCGCCGATATCAACCACCCGATTGGCAGCGAGTACCGGAGGTTTTAGATCCCAATCGTGGCGGTCATGGTATCCGCTTAGCAGAACAGATGCCCTGCGTAGAGCGGCAGGCCCCGCCAGACTTGCCAGACTATACTGTTTATTATGCAGAGAAGGTGTCGCGCATGGAACGCCTATGACGGCAATATCGGCGTCGATATCTGCTAGGTTTTGGCATGCAGGCACGCCAAGGAAGGTGAGGGAAGTGGTTCGCGGACGGGTGTAGCAGAAGAGTGCTCATAGATCAGTTCAGCATAGTTCGCAGGTTTCTTCGAGCGCAGTGGATGTGATCAAATGTCGTTGTTCCACGCGGAGGTAGAGATAGGACCTGCCGTGTGTTGCGGTCAAGTTCGGTGATTGCTGGACATTCTGGTTTAGCTGCATCCGCCAACAGCTTGTTGAGGCCGACCGCGGCCTCGTATCGAGCGCGCTGACTGCGGCCATCCGATAGCGCTCGAAGTTGGTGATCCTGACAGCATGGCAGCGTTGGCGCTCGTGCCCGAGGCATGCCAAAGCAGGCAATTTCGTTTGGAGACCCCCGTTCAAACGGTTCTCCTATGAGATAGGTTATTCCCTCACCCTTCAAGCTCTGCACCGCCTTCGAGCGCGGTTTTGGACTTACATCAAACAGCACGCGGAGGATGTCAGCGGCGACAGATACTTCGGATGGGGCATAACGAAGCGGCGATGCGCATAACGCAGGCAGAATACCCAAGCTCTTGGACTTTCATCTATCCTCCATCGGAGATTAGAGAGTTCGTCAATCTTGCCATGATCAAGATCAGTGAACTGCGGTCGCGGGAAGTGAATCGGGGAAGGACATGACGGAGTCTACCATATCGCATCTGCCGGTTGCGGACACCCACTATTTGTCTGCCAGTGCCGGCGTGTTGAGCTTCGTCGGCGGTGGGGGCGACTTCGACGCTGCCGGACGGATTCGCAATCCGGGCGACCTCGACAGGCAAATCGAGGGCACGATGGCGAATGTGGCTGACGCGCTCGCGAGCGAATCTCTCGACGACGTGGTGCGGATCAAGGCGCATTACACCGCTGAATGCGACGACTGGGAGGTAATCGCGGCGGTAGCCCTCTTCTTTAAAGCGCATCCCATCCCCGCGATCAGCAGCGGATCCAGAGCCCTTGCAGCCTTTTTCCGGCCAGACAATCCAAATCCAGGCCATCGCCCAACGCGGTTGGCGGACGCACTCCGACTTCCGAACAGAGCTGCGCCCGATACCTCCGCAGAGACAGGCTCTCTTCGGCGGCCGGACGGTCACAGGACGCCTACGCGCGGGCGAGTTCATTGCCGTGGCCAGCCGCACTGCGGAGGACGCCGAAGGTGCGGTGCGCCACCCCAGCGACGCCGTGGCCCAGAGTCACTTCATCATGGAGAAACACGCGGAAACGCTGACTCCCTACGAGAACAAAGGGCGGACCGTCCTGAATGGCGAGCTGATGCCGCAGACCCGCTTCACCATGGGTTACATCGAGGACCTCCTGCGCCCCTTCGGCCGGTCGCCCGCGGACTTGAAGCTGATGGTCTGCTACTTAAGCTCGACTGGAACGGAGGCCGAGACGGTCGCTTTCGTCAGGACTCTCGCCAACTGCCTGGGTGGGTCGCTTCCGCCAGAAGAGAGCGTCGAAATTTGGGGCGTGGCGCAGGGCTGAAGGCGGAGCTCGCTTCGGCTCGCCTGGAAAGTTCCCCAGCTCGGCTTCGGGCAACATGAAGCAGCATTGTGCTGCTAGATTATTGGTACGAGAGGGGTCGAATGCGGTATTCGGCTCGACCCGCATGTTCGAAGGGAGATATTGCACTCGGCGGACGACAACGTGGCTTCCAGGAGAAATGAGCGGCACAAAAATATTACACAGGCAGACAAGAATGTTAAATAGGACGCAAGAACCATCAAAGCTAGACAATAAACGGCAGCTCGATGCCCGAATTGATTTGGCTGCGGCCGCCAGGCCGTCAAGGATAGGTTCATCGAAGGCATCGACAATCACTTTACACTTCCGGTGCCCGGCTATACCGATCGTTTTTACCTGAATGCTTTGGCCTACACTAGTCAGAGGTGAAAGCGTCCAATCTTATCGAGGTGTCGCTGGACGGTGAGGTCGTGAATGGTCAAGGTCTTGCGAACCTCTCAGCAGTCTGCATCCATGCACCGATGCATCGGCGTGGGATTCCTGCATCCTCCACGCGCACATGCCATATACGACCGCGCTATACGACCGCGCTGACCCAGCTAGAGGATATGAGGTTGGAACCGTCCAGCCAGAACGGTGTGAACCTGGAGAACCTGATCGCTTGCGACGTCGAGTATAATGGCTTTGCCAGCAGCCAGGACGAAGGCGAGAGGATGGCGGACGTGCTTGGCGATAAGAAAATCCTCTTGTTGGCTAATCACGGCGCTGTCACCACCGGCGACACCGTGGCGGAAGCATACTATCGGCTTTATTTTCTGGAGCGAGCGGCGATGACCCAGATGATCGCGATGGCTGCAGGAAAACGCCGTATGATTTCGGAAGTGGTTCAAAGCAAGATGCGGCCCTTGCCAGGAGCTTTAAGAAACGATGTCGATCTTGCCATTGTTATGTACTTTAACGCCATGAAGCGCGTGCTGAATGCCGAAGGCTCTGATTACGCGACCTAAGAATATGGTCAAAAGACACCAATGCGTAGGCAGGTCAGTCCTTGGCCCACTCAGAGCGTATTGAGCGCGTTGTCGACGTGCCAGATAAGCTCGTACTCCTGGCCTTAACATTCGCGATGGAGCAAATGATCGTGGTCGTACATTGTATTGGGATAAGCTAGCCATGACGTCCTCAATGCCCGCAGATGGCAATGCCGTGACCGTTCTGCTTTATGGGTTCGCCAATGAGTATGCGCAGCTAATTCACAAGCGCATTCCCGAGGTTCGAGTCTTGACTGCGAAAGACGCGGCATCTCTCGATGAGCAGATCGGGCAGGCAGACGTCCTCCTCGCACACAGCTTTCCGGCCGAATTTTTCAACAAAGCCCGGCGATTGCGGTGGTTCCAGTGCGCGAGCGCAGGCATAGACACAATCCTGCCAATCCAAGACCGCATCGGCGACCTCATCGTTACCAATGTTCGGGGCATGCATGGCGAAGTCATGGCCGATTACACAATGGCAGCCGTCAACATGATGCACTGGGACTTCCCACGGTTCATGCGGGATCAGTCTCGCAAAGAATGGCAGCCGAGAGCGGTGACACCGTTGGCGGGCCGAACACTCGGCGTGGTCGGGCTCGGATCGATTGGCGCAGCCATCGCCCGCCGTGGCAAAAGTTTTGGGATGAAGGTAGTCGGCTCAAAGCGCGACGTGACGGGGCCGATCGTCGGCGTCGATACGATTTTCCCTCCTGAGGGAATAGCCGAGTTGCTGCGGCTCTCCGACTTTGTTGTCCTTACCGTTCCCCTGGTTCCAGAAACCACCAGGCTAATTGGTCGCGAGCAGCTTCGGCTTATGCGCCGTACCGCCATTCTGGTCAACATCGCTCGGGGCCCGGTAGTCGCGGAAAGCGACCTCATCGAAGCGTTGGAGTCCGGCACCATCGCCGGGGCCGTCCTGCATGTATTTGAGCGAGAACCGCTCCCAGCCAATAGCCCCCTCTGGACGATGCAGAACGTTATCATCACCCCACATCTCGCGGGCTGGATGAGCGACTACGACGATCGCGTATTAGAGATCTTTAGCGACAACTTGCACAGTTTCCTCGAGAAGAAGCCGCTGCGGAATGTAGTCGATATGAAGCGAGGCTACTGACCGGGGTATTTGGGAACGGTCATGACCTAGTTTGGACGGACAGCAAGGTGTGCAACCGTCGACTCCCGGGAATGGACATCCGCTTGGATCGCTGCGGCCTTGGACCCACGGGGCAATCGCGCCCGCGATCAAAAAAGAATGACTGATAGAAGGTAGGTTTTCCGTCATGAGACAGCTTCCAAAGGATTTTCCGGATTTCGGGCTGACGCAAGAGCAGCGGCGGCTGGCCATGCAGACCCATTACTACGAGCGGCCCGGCATGGACGGCGCGCGCGGCGAGATCTGGTGCTACAGCGACCGTTATTCTTACCGATCGGGCGAAATGGTGCGGCTGCAGGTGAGTTCGACAACTCCCGCCTTTGCCATCGAGATCATGCGAGACGGCGCGACCGAGACAATGGTTCTGGAGCAAAGCGGCATCGCAGCGCGCTGGCAGGACACGCCTGAGCAGTGTTCCGTCGAGGGCTGCGGCTGGGAGACGACTGTCGAATTTGGGATCGATGAAAGCTGGCCGTCCGGCGGCTATCGCGTCACCTTGACCGCGGAAGGCCGCGCCGGCGGGCCGATCCGCTGCCATCATCTCCTGATCGTATTGCCGAAGGCGGGCCGCAAACCCGGTCGCATCCTGCAGGTCGCGGCGACCGGCACCTGGCTCGCGTACAACACATGGGGCGGCTCTAATCACTACAATGGCATCACCGGCCCGAACCAGAACCAGTATTCGCCTCTCGTGTCGACCCAGCGCCCATGGTGCCGGGGTTTCGTCGTGCTGCCACCTGATGCGCCACGCGTGCCGCTCGAGATGGCGATGCCGCCCATGACCGTGCCGCGCAAGCCGCACGTGGAATGGGCCTACGCCACCGGCCATTCGAAGAAATACGCATCTGCCGGCTGGGCGACCTACGACAGCCACTTCTTCCGCTTCGCCGAGCGCGCCGGCTACCATGTCGATCTCGCCAGCCAGCACGACCTGCACTTCTCACCGGAAATCCTGCTCGACTATGACTGCGTCGTACTTGTCGGCCATGACGAGTACTGGACCTGGGAAATGCGCGACGCGGTTGACGCCTTTGTCGATCAGGGCGGGCATGTGGCGCGTTTCGCCGGCAACTTCATGTGGCAGACCAGGCTAGAGGACGAGGGCCGCCGGCAGGTCTGCTACAAGTACCGGGCCCGCGCCGAAGACCCCGTGTACAGAGGCGGGGACATGCGCCGCGCGACCAATTCATGGGAAGCCCCGGAAATTGGCCGGCCTGGCTGCAAGACCTTTGGCCTCAATGCCTCGAATGGCGTCTATGCCGGCTGGATGGGCTTCGCGCCGCGCGGCGTGCGCGGCTTTCCGGTTTATCGCCCGGATCACTGGGCTTTTGCAAGAACCGGGCTGTTTTATGGCGACCTGCTGGGCGCCGAAGGCCACATCTATGGCTACGAGGTGGATGGGCTGGACTATCAGATCCAGCACGGCCTGCCCTATCCCTCGCCTGCGAGTGGCGCCCCGGATGGGCTCGAAATCCTTGCTGTCGCCATGGCCACCTTGGTCGAGGAGAGCGCCGATATCGTGCATGAAGGCCAGTACGAAGAGGAGGGCCTTTTCGTCGCCGAGACGCTATTCGGCGATGCAAGTGACGCCAATCTCGAAAAGGTAAAGCGCGGGAACGGGATGATCGTCAATTTCAAGCGCGGAAAGGGCGAGGTGTTCCATGCCGGGACTTGCGAATGGGTCGCCGGTCTTCTGAGGCACGACCCCATGGTTGAACACGTGACCTGCAACGTGCTTAACCGCTATCTCGGCCGGGGGTAGGGTCTCGTCTGCGTGTTTGCGAGCAAGAACACGGACGGCCTTCGCCGAAGGTTGATTGTGAGCGAGGTCCGCTCCTAGAGACGGGGCAACACGAGGAACAGCGCGATCCGCCTGTCGCGCCGCTCGGCCTCGGCCTCAGGCACTGGGATCGCTTTGCGCGCGTCCTTGTGGATGGCCGGGTCTGCTTGACCATGGATGGTATTGAGAAGAGGATTCTGTCACCCTCTCACCGGCCGCGGCGGCTTTTCCTGCCACCATCCGCTCATGGGCCCTTTCGGCACTTTCCACATAGTAAACATGTGTTGGAGCGGTGCGTCGCGGTGCATTGGGAGACACTGGGCGTGGGGCGGGCAATCCAGACCGGCCTCCATCGCGTGCCGGTCCTGCTGCTGCGCAGGAGCGCATTCGAGTGCGACCTTCTTGTCCCGCGCAGCTTCAGCAAGAGCCTGACGCAGTGGATTGCCGACCCTCCGCTTGAGTGAATTCTTGCCAGTGCGAGACCGGCCGATATCCGGACCGTGGGCGGGCTCCCCTGCAGTTTCATCGCGATGGTATCGGCCAGTCACATATGGAATATCACCCAACATCATCTCGAATCCAGATTGATACTGCTCAAGCAGCCGCGGGAGAGTGGTGGCACTGGAACTTGGTTTGTAGGATGTGCCTAAGCCCGGTCCGGAGCTATGGCTGACCAGTGCCTGCTCTCGATCAAAGTCCTGACGACCTTGTGGATCAGCTTGCGGACCGCAGAGACGGCTGGAGAGCGCTCATCTTTCGGGTTGACGGCAAGCACAACGGAACGGGTCATCACTGGATCAATGATTTTGATAGTCCGAACTTGGGCTTGAGACGACTCTTTCTGAATGGGCGACGGGGTAAGGATAGAATACGCTTTTCCTTCCATGACCATATTGATGATCGTCGAAAGGGAGTCGACTTCGAACTTGACGTCCAGCACACAATCGTGCTGGCAACGACATCAGCCACGGAACGCCTGACATTGTTGTTGCGAATAAGAACCGCCAGTGGACAAGCGATGCAGGTCGGCGAACGGTATCGAATCTTCGAAAGGCGGTTCACCCGGCGGCATCACCAGGCATTTACGCAGCTTGATGATCCATGGCGCCCGCGCCGCTTTGGGACGCGCCGGCGGCAAGCAGGATCTCTGGCTCGGCAAATTGCGGCAACGGCGCTATCCCAATGTCGCGGTCGTCGTGTTGGCAAACAAGATGTGCGCATCGTGTGGGCCATGCTCGCCGGCAATGCATGCTATGAGCCGGCGCTGTCAGTAACGGCAGCCTGAGGCAAAGCCGAAAACGGAACAAGGAAGGAGGTCCCACCCCAGCATTGCAGCAAACGGCATGAGATGGTGAAACGGTTAACCCGTCGCGTCGCGGACCTGATGTGTGGACCGGCATGGCGTCAGCCAATGTCACGGGGGGATCGAGATGGAAGCGGACTTCCACGGGCAGAAACGGTCCAACGAGATGCATGCTTCAACCACCGATCGCGACGACAGGCTCTACCGCAAGGGACGCGGCAAAGAAGCAAAGCTCTGCTTCATGGGTCATGGGCTGACAGCAGCAAGGCACTGCCGGAGCTTTTGGTCGACGCCTGCCTGACATTCGCCGACGGCCTGCTGAGCGGGTGGCGGCACTGCACATGATTGAGCCGCGGCGACCGGCCGCAGGCGATCACGCTCGGTGCCGACAAGGCCTGTAATGCGGAAGACTTCGTCAATGAACTGCGCTCGATGAAGGTGACGCCGCACGTGGTGGAGAACATAAGCGGACGCAGTTCGGCAATCGACGGCCGCACGACACGGCACGCCGGCTATGGTGTCAGCCGTAGCATGATTCCTTCATGCTGAAGCGCAGCCTGAGTTTCTGAAGTAGTTGGCGCCTTCATCGGGTCTGAATACGTCAAGGAGCTGGGCGATGCCGCGCCAGGTAGTCTTCACGGTGCGGGCATCGAGCTTGCGCAGTAGGGTCTTGAGCTTGGCAAAGACCTGTTCTCTCGGGTTGAGATCGGGGGAGTAGGCCGTGAGGAATAGGACCTTGGCGCCGACCGTGCTCTAGCGCATCCGCAAGCCGCATCGAAGAGGCGTTAGGCGGGATCAAGACGGTCGCCGGCAGGACAAGTCGAACTTCCGGGGCGCGACCGCGTCGGGTGGGCCTTCACCTTCGCTGCCGCCGCTTACAATCTGGCACGGCTTCCGAAGCTGCTGACGGTGACGGCATGATTGCGCCAGCAGGCTGCCAACTGATCGGCCGCTGGCGCATCGTCGAGGCTGATATATGGGATCGCGGCTATCTCGATCTCGGCGGACCAGCCACAATCACCATCGGAGCCGACAAACACGGCGAGGTCACCTTCGGCGCTCTGCAGGCCGGTTCTCGACCTCGGCTACATGGTCTTTTTCACATGGGTTCGGCTTCGACGAGATGGACGAGGTCACCGGCGACGGCTCCGCGAAATTGCTCGACGACGGCCTCGATCGAGATCATATCCGCCTATCACAACGGCGACGGTGCCATCCTCAAAGCCAAACGAGATCCTTCTTCAACAGACGGGGTGATTGGCGTCGGCCCCGAGCTGGAATGAGGGCGGCTGCTCCTGTCGGGATGTGAGAACGTGGTCGATGTAGATCGCCACATATCAGGAAGGAGCTGCCATGAAGTATTTTGCCGGACTGGATGTGTCCTTTGGAAGAGACCACCATCTGCGTCGTCGATGAGAGCAGCCGGATTGTGAAGGAAGGGCGGGCGGCGAGTGAACCCCAGGCGCTTCTTCATGCCCTTAGTCGATCTGCCGCTGGAATGCATCGGATTGGGAAGCTTGCTCGCAGGCGGCCTAGCCTTATGATGGTGTCCGCGCCGAAGGATTGCCGGCCACCTGCATTGAAAACCCGACAGGCCAACGCGGCGATGAAGACGATGCCGAACAAGACGGATCGGAATGACGCCCGCGCCCTAGCGCAGATCATGCGTCCCATCACCGAGCGCAGAATGAAACGGGCAATTTTTCTGGAGAGGGCGGCGATCTGCCTTTAAGCGCCACTTTGGAAGCGCTAAAATGGGCCGCTACGGTCCCAGCAGCGCATACTTTCGGGCATTGAATAACGAAGCGCCGACGAGCATAACGCGGGCCATCTATTCAAGCTATTCGCCCTTGCCTAGCTGAGCTAAGTGCTTTGGCAGAATGAGTTAATTGTGAAAATCTCATTATGATCAAGAAGCGAATCGGGTAAGGACATGATAGACTGTACTGTGTGGCATCTGCCGATCGCGCAAACCCACCGTTTGTCCGCCTTGGCGGCCGGGTCCCGCGTCTCTCTACGAGAACAAAGGGCGGACCGTCCTGAATGGTCAGCTTATGCCGCAGGCCCGCTTCACCATGAGCTATGTTGGCGACCTCCTGCGTCTTTTCGGCCGGTCGCCCGCGGACTTGAAGCTAATGGTCTGCTATTTCAAATCCACCGGAACCGAGGCCGAGACGGTCGCTTTCGTCAAGACCCTTGCCGACTGCGTGGGCGGGGCGCTTCCGCCCATGACGCTCGTACCGAAGTTTACGACGGCCTCCGAAGTGAGCGTGGAAATTTGCGGTGTGGCACAGGGCTGAAGGCGGAAGCCGCTTTCGCCCGCCTCAAAGTTCTCCTGCTTCCCATTCGGGCGCCGCCAACCCTCGCATGCGCTGCAAATACGAGGACGAACACATGAATGAAACTGACCCAATCAGCTCAACGTCGCCAAACAGACCTCTTGCTCAACGGGGGCCGTCACACATGAAATCTTCGTCCGAATTTGAAGAACCTATGTCACAGTTCGAAATCGCAGAACGAACTTTCCAGGAGGCAGTTAAGGCAGGCCTCGATCCAGCCAACCCGCGCGACCCGCGTGAGCCCGGCGCACCTTTCATCCCGCAAGTCGCATGGAAACTATCGCCTTGGAGTCAGTGGAGCTTCCAGCACATCCGCGAGATGGCACCGACAGCTCCGATTTGGCGCGGTTCCGGCTCCGTCCAGGCGCTACCCCAGTCGCCGCAGCCGGTCGGCGATATCATTGTCAATTTCCGAGATGGCAAGCGAACGGTGAACGACCATCTTGAGCGGAGCTATACCGACGGCTTCTTGGTGCTGCATCGAGGCCGGATCGTCTTCGAGCGTTACTTGAATAATCTCGCGCCACAAACGCAGCATCTTCTGATGTCGGCCACGAAATCGTTTACCGGTACGCTTGCCGGAATCCTAGCCGGCAAAGGTCTGTTTGATGTCAGGAGACCCGTGACGGATTTTCTCCCGGAACTAGGCGTCACCGGGTACCGGGGGGCGACCGTGCAGCAGTGTCTCGACATGACGACGGGTATAGCCGCTGACGACTCAGGGAATCTTGGCACGGTCGGTGAGAAGATGGATTACTGCTGGTACCGCGCTCGGCCGTCGAGCTGGCTGCGCACGTACTGGGAGATAGCCCTCTCGATTGGCGAGCAAGTACGGCCACACGGCGCAAAGTTTGATTACAAGTCAATCGATACCGCCGTGGTGGGTTTCGTCCTGCAGCGGGTCACCGGACTGTCAATGGCCGATTTGCTGAGCCAGGAGATCTGGGCCCCTATGCGGGCCCAAGAGGACGCCTATGTAGTTTTGGATGACAGCGGCTTCGGACTTGCGAGCGGCGGCATGTGTGCGACGCTGCGTGACTTCGGACGGTTTGCCCAGTTGATGACCCAGGGGGGCATCTTGGACGGGCGCCGGATCCTACCCCAAAGCTGGATAGAAGAAACACTCAACAGAAAAACCGCACCCGTAGAAGGCGACCAATCGCTCGCCTATTATAGCAACTTCTGGTGGGTTGATGCTAAGCATCGCGCGTTATGGGCGGTGGGTCATGGCGGACAGCAGGCGTATGTGGAACCAGACGCCGAGTTTGCGGCGGTCAAGCTGTCCTATTTCCCCGAGTACGACACCGACGAACGTTTTGGTGACGATCGAGCGGCGATTCTTGCGATCCGCGCTGCGCTGAGCGAAGAGTGACCTGCTCCCGACGTGTGATCGAGTGCGGTCTTCTGTCGGGCCTTCATGTGCGGCATCTCCAGAAGCCGCTGGCCGGTACGGTGATCTGCAGATCAGGTCCAAATCTCAACAACGAGCGCATTGGCTCTTTGGCTCCAGCTGGCTTTCCTGAGCCAGATCTGTTCGATCGTTGCGCCCATTCGGGTCGTCGCCTTCTCACACCCCCTTTACCGGTGCCGGGCTGTTTGCTGCAGGTCGATCATGCAGCCGCAGCCGACGCCGGATTCCGATAATCCTCATTCGTTCTCGGCATCGCCCAGATTACCGCGCCTCACCAGGGCGGTCGCCACGAGCATTCGCGGCTTTCTCGCCAGCATATGCGCCAGCCAAGATCCCGTGGAGATCGATCTGCGACCTCGCCAGTTCAAACGTGACATGGCCCCGATGATGAGCAATTAGCGAATGTCGGGCTTGTTCCTCTTTCGAAACCCGCCCGAGGCGTTCCTTACGTCCCGAGGAATGCTGCCGTGGGACAAGTCCCGCCAAGCCGCGAAGTCCCGGCCGCGTTTGAAGCTGGCCATGTCGGGTGCGAATGCTTCAACCGCAAGCGCGGTCAGCGGGCCAACTCCCGGCATGATCTGCAGCCGCCGCACTGTTCGGTTTCTGTCGCCAGCTTCCTGAGCTGCACGGTCTTGGCCTCGATCCGCCGCGTCTTCCATGCAATCTGATCGATAAGGTCCTGGCATTCGTGGCGGACCAGTTCGAACTCCTCAAGGGCCTTCATGCCGGCTTCGGCGTCCTTCGCCCGATAGATTGCGCGCAGCGCCGGCACGGCGGGCTTGCGATCCTTCCAGACACGAATTCTAGGGAATGGCGGATCAGGTGCACGACGCATATGTGGACGGCCTCCTCCTTGCAAGATTTTCGTTTAGTGGTTTGATCTGATCGCTTGCGATCATATGTCCGGCCTCTGGTTGCAGCCGCTCGTGGCCGCAGGCCAAGATGGTTCCTGCAACGTGAGTTGCAAACAGGTCTGCGGCCTTTTGAGAGCCTTGCATCATGCGGATTGTCTCACGCCTCGGATCGATCGATCACACCAACTGCTCGTTTCCTGCAAGTTCGGACTTCATAGGTTGCGTTGTCGTGCTTTCCCTGGATGGCTGATTTCTATGCTGCTTGGATATCAGTCGATATCGCAGCATTGGTGTTGCATCGTTCGCCAGTGACCATCAGTTTCCATGCGATGCGGGCGATTTTGTAGGCCAACGCCACAGCGACAAGTTTTGCCGGCTTACGCTTGAGCATCTCCAAGAGCCATGGCGAAGGATTCCTGCCACAACCGCTTCGGACGTGCCGTAGAAGAGGGTTGTACCGGCGACGAGCACGTTTCGCAAATTTCCACCGCCGGCACGAGTGATCACGCCAAGTTTGACGGGCAGTCGAGCGATCCTTTGGCATCAGGCCAAGCCAAGCAGCGAAGTGTCGCCCCGATCGGAATGTCCTGGGCGCCGGCGTCTTCATGACCATCATCGATGCACCAATCGGCCCCATGCCCGGAGTTCGCGCCAAGCGTCGACTGCATTCGTCGGAGCCCATGCCAGGCCTTCGACTTTCTCGATTTCTACCTGCAGCTGGGCAAATTGGCGGCCGTGGAGTGCCAACAGGTCACGAGCCAGTTGGGGCAGCGTCTGATCGGTCGCGATGCGCGCGAGGAGCGCCTCGATCTTATACGTATCTTTGGCAGCGATCAGTCCGAATTCAGCAGCATATCCGCGAATGGTATTGATGAGCTGCGTGCAATGGCGGACCAACCGGTCGCGCATACCTATTAACATCAAAGCGGCCGCTCCTCGCTTCGGGAAAGCCTTTCAGGCCGTCGACGACGGCGATCAGAATGTCGGGGACGCCGCGGTTCTTCAACTCGTTCATGACACGCAGCCAGAACTTGGCGCCTTCCGTCTGCTCAATCCAGATGCCCAGAATCTCCTTCGTGCCGTCGGGCAGGATGCCAACCGCGATGTAGACGGCTTTGTTGCGGACGAGGCCTTCGTCACGGATCTTGAGCCGGATCGCGTCGAGAAGACGAGCGGAGACCGCGTCAAGCGGCCTGTTCTGTCATTCGCCCACTTCATCCAGGACCGCGACGGTGATTGCCGAGATCAGGTCCGGCGATACGTCAATGCCGTAGAGCTCCTCCAGATGGCCGCGGATCTCGCGCACCGTCATGCCGCGCGCGTACATGGAGATGATCTTGTTGTCGAAATCGGGAAACCGGTACTTGGCGATCAGCTTGGCTCGAAGGTCCCTGAGCGGTCGCGCGGGATCGTCAGCGGCATCTTCGATGTGCCCGTCAGCACGGACTTCCGCGAATGGCCGTTGCGGCGATTGGCACTACCGGCCCCGCCTTCATCTTCAAGGTGTTCGTCCAACTCGGCGTTCAGAATGCGCTCCGAAAGCGCCTTCTTAAGATCGTCGAGCAGAGCGTCCTGGGAAACACCTCATTCGGATCGCGGCCGGGAAGCAGCGGTCCAGAAGTTCTCTCTCGATAGCCATGTGATGATCTTCTCCTTCCATGATTATGGCCTCGCGCACAGAATTCATGACAGTCCCTGCATTTTCCATGAAATGCCAGCGATCGGCGACCTGGATCGCTTGGGGCAACGCCTTCGCTACCGCCTCGCCGTAGCCGCTGCGGCGGTCGCGCGAGACGATTTCGATCTCCAGATAATCGGTGAGCCAAGCCTTCACGGTCGCAATCTCGCGGTCGGGCAAGAGCGTCACGATCCGCCGCCGCTCCAGATTGCAAACGATGGTCCCGTAGCGATGATTCCTGCGCCACGCCCAACCATTGATGCCGATGACATTGAGCTGATCGTCAGGCAGGTTGCTCGACGCCATCTTACCGGGGACAGCACCTGCTTCCATAATTGTGCTGGTTCCATTCATCGGGAATTTCAACGACGCCGATCGGCCTGCCATCTTGGCTAGCAACTCTGGGTTGGAGGCGATGCAAACTCCGCCTTTAGCTCATTAGCCTAAAATCAACGTTCTTCACGGATGGCAGATGATCACCAGACCGACTAGCTTTCGCACTCGATTCGAGTATGACTCGTTGGGCTTTTTAGTCCTTACCACCTGCGGGCGTCTTTTGGCGTCGATCCAAAATGGCGCTTGAAAGCGGTGCAGAAGTTGGAGGTGTGAGAGTAGCCGACCTCGTAGGCGACCTGCTTAAGAGGAATGCTGCCCCCCTCCAGCAGCATCATCGCCCGCTTCATTCTGCGCTCGGTAATGTGCTGGACGTAGCTAATGCCCATTTCGTTGCGCATGTCCTCCGACAGATCCTCAGCAGAAACACCGAGCGACGTTGCAAGCTCCGAGAGGGAGGGCGGGTTCTTCAGGTTGGCGTCTACCACGGTCTTGAGGTGTTCGACGCGATTCGCAGCTAAGTCAGGACGGGATACAAATTCGCCGTCCGACAGGAGCGTGCTGAGGCTGAGGCAGAGGAGTTCTTGGGATTTGGTCGAAATATAGCTTCTGGAGAGCATTGGATGAATGCCGGGATGAAGCACTTGCTCTGCCGCTGACATGAGCGCATATGGGAGCGGGCGAGAATACCAGAATGCCTCATCCTTGTGGCCGCCCGAGCCCGAAAAGTCCGGAAAGCAGATCGGATAAAATCCGAACAGCGATGTCAACCTTTCTGGCCAAATGCCGACGGACAGCGACAGCTCGTTGGCACCGCACCTCCAGACACTTCGCTTCTCAAGTCCCCGCGGCTGGTAAAACACAGCGAGCGTCGGCCTATTCAACTCGTGCTGGTGCGCACCCCCAAGCTCGATCCGCCGCGATCCAGACAGGTGGAGCAGAAATACCAAGCGCCCAAGGCCCGGTTCGTCATCGAAAAACTCGTCCTTTGCCTGCACCCTCCGAACCGTGAGGCAGGGGTTTTGATAATCAAAATAGCCATCGACCTGCCCTAAGGCGTTCTCCGGGGGAGGCAGAAAGCGGTAGACGCTAGAGGTTTCGCTCCCGCCATTCTGCTGGATGCAAAATCGACTCCCCTGATTTAGGAGGCGGACGAACTCATCCGTGCCAGTCAACGCAGTCCTCACGACGTCCACTCAGCCGGCGAAAGCTGGTGCGGGACGCTTACAAGAAGCACAACGTTCAGTTCTACGGCTAATTATTACGACCGTCAACAAGACCCAAACAGTCGCTGAAATACCCGCTGGTTTCC
The DNA here is from genome assembly GCF_000513915.1 of Mesorhizobium sp. WSM2561. Classification (NCBI taxonomy): domain Bacteria; kingdom Pseudomonadati; phylum Pseudomonadota; class Alphaproteobacteria; order Hyphomicrobiales; family Phyllobacteriaceae; genus Mesorhizobium; species Mesorhizobium sp. WSM2561. Next base: position 4,615 of record NZ_AZUX01000063.1, on the reverse strand, counting down.
AGATGCCACACATTCGATTCCAGTCCTCGACTTCAGATAAGGAAGCGCCGGAGCGGAAACCGCCAGTGGCTTGATGCATTCGCGACTTACCAGAGCTTCAAGATCTGCATTGGTCTCCCTGCGGCTGGCAAGATCGTCACGTTCTGCGGCGGACAATTCAGTGGCGATCTCATGCGCTTCTGACCTCCGAAAGAACGGGTCTCGTGACCGCCCATTCCAGCTTGGTATTTTGCAAGGCCGAACCATAAGTCTTTGCCTCTCGAAATAACTCTCATGGCTCGCGCGGTGATGTGCGTTCCGGTTACATCGTCAGGAAACCAACGGGAGCATTTTCATGGCCGCTGGACGCAAAGTTATCATAACATGCGCCGTGACTGGTGCCGCGCACACGCCGACAATGTCGCGATATCTGCCGATCACTCCGGAGCAGATTGCGGAGCACGCGATCGGGGCGGCGGAGGCGGGGGCCGCCATCGTCCATCTCCATGCCCGTGATCCGCAGGATGGGCGTCCCACACCCGACCCAGACGTATACGCGCCAGCCATTGATCGCGTGCGCCGCGAATCTGATGTGATCGTCAACATCACGACGAGTGGCGGCCCGAAGGCGACTCTCGAAGACAGGATCGCGGCTGCCCTGCGATTTAAACCAGAGCTGGCCTCCCTGAATATGGGATCACTTTCCCCCTACGGGAGGCAGAGGATTCTCGACAAGTTCGAGCGGTGGCAGCACGTTTGGGAGAAGGACCTATTCATGGCCGCGCGGTCTCGGGTCTATCCGAACACTGAGGAGACGATCTCCCGAACGATCAAGGAAGTTGGGGCGGGCGGCACACGCTTCGAATGCGAGTGCTACGATGTAGGGCATTTGTACACTGTAGCATACTTCGCGGAGATCGGATTGCTGACCCCGCCCTTGATCATCCAGACAGTCTTCGGATTCAGTGGCGGAATCGGTCTCGAGGCCGACAATATCACTCACATGCGCAACGTCGCAGATCGGCTTTTTGGCTCGGATTATCACTGGTCAGTTCTTGCGCCGGGAAAACACCAGTTCCGGCTGTGCACTATGGGCGCGGCTATGGGCTCGAACGTGCGGGTGGGGATGGAAGACAACCTCTATCTCGAGAAAGGGAGGCTCGCCCGGTCCAACGCCGAGCAGGTTGCCCGGATGCGGGACATCCTGACGCTACTGTCTTTTGACATCGCGACACCGGACGAGGCCCGGCAGATGCTCGGGCTGAAAGGGCAATGCTAATGCCGATGGCTCAGACGCAGCAGGTACAGGAGCCAAGTCTGCCACGAGTTGTAATTAGGTTTTCAAAGCACGTTGGAGACCTGTGCCAGGTGCCGTAGCAGCCTTGCCAGGGCATCCAGGGTATCGAGGGCCCGTTTTATGGAACCTCTATGACCGAGAAAACGAGACTCAATCCTATCCGGACTGCTCCAGGGCCGTGGAGCGACGAGGATATCAGGCGCATGCCGACCCAAGGCTTTCAGAAGGTCCTTGCGATTGAGCTCGACGAGGTGTCTCCAGAACGCATCACCGCGCATATCGACATCGACGACCGACACATCAATTCTGGTGGCGCAGTGCACGGCGGCATTCTCATGTCCTTTGCGGACAGCCTTGGCGCGATCGGGGCGCTACAGAATCTTGGCCCGACGCAAAGAACGGCGACGCTTGAGTCAAAGACGAATTTCGTGCGCGCCTGCACGGGCGCGAAGATTACCGCTGAATGCCGACCGCTCCACGTGGGTCATCAGACATCCGTGTGGCACACCGTAGTGCGGGATGACGGCGGGAGGATCTGTGCACATGTGTGGCAGACGCAGATTCACTTCGATGCCAAGGCTAGCTCCAATCGGGACCAGGGTAAGCGCAACGCAGTTCCCGTGTCCGGGAGTGAGTCAGGCTGACCCCAAAGCCATACGACCTGAATGAGCGGCTTGGCTCAGCAGAGATCAGGGTGCACAATCCACAAGCTGGTGGTAGCCTGCCGTAGGCTAATTCCGTTCTCTGGTCATGAGATCGATCCATAATGCGATGCCGACCGGTATGGCGTCGTCATTGAAATCGTATGCTGGATGATGGAGGGGTGCGGTCATGCCGTTGCCCATGAAGATGAAGGCGCCGGGCCGGGCTTGCAGCATGTAGGAAAAATCCTCCGCACCCATTACAGGCGTCATTTCGCGCTGCACCGCGGGATCGCCAACCACGCGTGCGGCGGCGTCCCCCAGGAACCGGGCCTGGACGGGGTGATTGACTGTCGGCGGATAGCCACGGCGATAGTCGAGTTCGGCCGCGGCCCCAAACGCCGTTGCGACGGAGCTGGCGATCGCCCGGATCCGGCTTTCGACCTGGTCGCGACTGGCGTTTGATAAGGTGCGGACCGTGCCCTTAAGCGCGACCTCTGACGGGATGACGTTATAGGCATCGCCGGCGTGGATGGACGTGATTGAGAGCACAACGGGGTCGACGGGGTCGACGTTCCGTGAGACGATCGTCTGCAGTGCACTGACAAGGTAGGTGGCGATCGGAATCGGATCGATGGTTTCGTGCGGCCAGGCCGCGTGTCCGCCTTTGCCAAGGATCTTGATGTCGAAGCGGTCGGATGCGGCGAGCATGACGCCGCGCGACAGGGCGAAGGTGCCGATGTCCATGCCCGGCAGGTTATGAAGAGCATAAACCTCTTCGATGCCGAAGCGTTCGAAGAGGCCGTCCTCGGCCATTACCTTGGCGCCGCCGCCTCCCTCCTCCGCGGGCTGGAAAATTGCGATCAAGGTGCCGGGAAAGGCGCGCGTCGCGGCAAAATGTTTCACGGCGCCAAGCAGGATCGCCGTATGCCCATCATGCCCACAGGCATGCATTTTTCCCTCACTGCTCGAGGCGTAGGGCAGGCCCGTCGCCTCAAGGATTGGCAGAGCATCCATGTCAGCACGAATGCCGATGGTGCGACAGGCGGGGGCTGTTTTGCCCCGGATCACCGCAACGACACCGCTTCGGCCGATGCCGGTTGCGACCTCGTCACACCCGAAGCTGCAGAGGAGGTCGGCGACGCGTGCGGCTGTGCGGTCGACATCAAACAGAAGCTCAGGATAGCGATGGAAATCGCGGCGCCAGGCCGCCGCTTCCGCTATAAGGTTCTTGTCCAGCGTCATGCTGACCATTCCTGCCTGTGCGGGAGAGGGAGGGGCTCCCGCATGCCAAAGCCACCCCACTGGGATTGTGCCTGCTTAAAATGGATGCGCCTCCGGCTCATCGATTTTCGCTTTCGAAAATCCGGAACGTCTCTGTAAGAAGCTCCATGAAGAGGTCGATTTCCGGCTCGGTTATGATGAGCGGCGGGGCCGCCATAAACCATTCGCCGAACTTTCCGTTTGCGGCGCGGCGCGAATAGATGTGCAGGCCGAGATCGCGGGCGATCTCCGAGATGCGGTAGGACGCCTGCCTAGCAGCGGAGAAAATTGCCTTGGTGGCTTTGTCTTCGACGATTTCCACGGCGTTCAAAAGCCCCATGCCGCGCACATCGCCAATAGTGGTGCTCGTATTCTTCAACGCGTTTAGCTTCTGACGAAAGAGGGCACCCATGCGTTCGGCATTTTCCATCAAATTCCGTGTCACCAGCTCAGTGAGAACCGCAACTCCGATGGCTGAGGATAGGGGATTTCCGGAATAGGTGTGGCCGTGCAAGAAGCCGCCAGATTCAACGACCTTGTCGACAATCCTGTTGGGGGCAATCATGGCGCCAAGCGGCGTGTAGCCGGCGCTCAAACCCTTGGCGCAGACGACAAGGTCGGGCAAGGCGTCTGGCCAGTGATGGGCGGCCAAAAAGGTTCCTGTCCGGCCGGCGCCACACATAACCTCATCAAAGATCAGCAGAACGCCGTAACGATCGCAAATCTTCCGGACCTTGGTATAGTAATGGTCCGGCGCGACCAAGGCGCCGGTGGCGACGCCGCCGACCGGTTCCATGATGAACGCAAGTACCGTGTCCTCACCTTCCGCGAGAATCTGTCTTTCGAGCTCGTCTGCGCAATGGTCGGCATAGGGTTCGACGTCGAACCCTTCGGGGACGCGGTAGCTCAATGGTGCCGGGACCTTAGGCATTATCCGCATAATCGGGCCGAATATTTGGTCCCGATCCGGATCGCCGGTGACGGCGGCGGCGCCGAGAGTCGAGCCGTGATAGCCTGGCATCCGCGCCAGGACCTTCGAGCGTTTCGGCTGGCCCGTAACGACGGCGTATTGGCGTGCGAGCTTGAGGGCAGATTCGACGGCTTCCGAGCCGCCGGAGACTAGGAAGGTTTGATCGAATCCGGGGCCCGCGAGGTCTGAGACCATCTTGCAGAGCGTTTCGGTCGCCTCGCTGGTGAATGCCGTACGGACAACATAGCTAAAGCGCTTGGCCTGTTCGATCATGGCCTCGCGTACGCGCTCGTTGCCATGGCCGATATTGGCAGCGACCGCGCCGGACGAACCGTCGAGATAGCGCTTGCCGTTGGTATCCCAGAAGAAGATCCCCTCGGCATGCGAGATCGTGGGCGTCACGATGACGCCGCGCCCGGCGTAGAACGCTCCTCCGAAAGATGGCTTTTGAACAGGCTTGGGCTG
>NZ_AZUX01000062.1:0-23959 GCF_000513915.1 Mesorhizobium sp. WSM2561 | reverse complement strand
GGACGCCGACCGCGCGTCCGTCCTCGCTCTCCATCACATGCAAAAGGTTGGCCTTGAAAGTCCCGTGGTTTCGCCGCCATAGCGGCCGAACTGGCCAAAGGTCGCCTCGCGGGCTTCGTAGTCCCCGGCGATCGGACTCTTCCCCGGAGTATGCCAGATGCAGGACTCGTCGATGATTTGCGTGAGCGTGTCCATGTCTCCCGAGTTGAACGCGGCACAACNGCGCCGAACGAGCTCGGAGTTCTGATTTCTTAGCGTCACGTCTGCCATAACTTCCTCCTGTTGCTGACCCGACCCTGCTGGGGCGTGAGAGCCTGAAGGGCGTCGACCCAACTCATATCAGCAACATACACCCGGCACGGTGCGCGCGCACGAGGAAGCTTGCCTTTGCTCTTCTCCGCAGGAAGGGCAGCTACGGGTCGACTCGAGTCCTTGCGCGAAGGTCGGCTCTGGACAAGCGCCAGGAAAGTAGGCAATTGGCGCGACCGAGCTGGCCGGCGCATGGGCTCGGATTATACCGCGATGGAGCGTTTTAAGTCTCAAAAGGGTGGAAATTTGCCGTCTGGGTCGCTACCGGAACGGGCAAGGAGCGCCACATCTGGGCTTTCGCGGTCCGTGAAACGAAGGTCGCGTCTCGGACCCTTCGAGACGTTTGTCGTCCGTGGCCGCCATTCAACGCTATTATGGCGAAGCACAGTCGGGCAGGCGCAGCGGCTTCTCTATCTTCGCGAGCTCTTCCGCCTTGGCGCAATCAGGAAAGCCGACGAGCCGCATCGTTTTGATCAACCGCTCGCGCTCCCCTTCATTGAATCCGGGCAGATTGATAAATCCCCCGACGGTCAAATTGGGAAACCGCCTGAGTGCGTCCGCTACTGAGACCTTCGCCTCTTCAGTTCGGCCAAGAGCCGCAAGCGCGCCAGAACGCATCACCCAATGTTTCCTTCCATAGTTTTCCGGCGTCAAGCGGTCCAGCATCCGCAGGGCATCCTCATACCGGCCCACCATGAAGTAGGCGTGAGCGAAAATCCTGGCACTCCACATCGGGAAACCGGGGTTGAGACTGACTGCCTTGTCGACCAGTTGCGCGACGCGCTCAGGCTCGCCGAAGGTCGAGGCCCAATCGATATAGAAAGTCAGAACTTCGAACTGGCCGGGAGCGAGGCGCAGTGCGGTATCGAACTCTGCCTTGGCGCGTTCGAATTCGCGTCTGTCACCCAAAATCATCGCATAAACAGCATGCGCCTCGGCATCGCTCGGGTCGAGCTGGACAGCGCGCTCGGCAGCCTCGGCAGAGAGAGCCCGGTTCTTGTCGCGTTCAACCCCAAAACCGGTCAAGATACCGTGGGAATGGCTAAGTTCGACCCAAGCGCGGGCAAGGCCGGGGTCCAGTTCGACCGCGCGGGTGAGCAGCCTGACAGCCTCCTCGACATCCGCTTGATTGACTTGCTCGAGTTTTTCGGTGCCGAGCAGATAGAGTTCGTAGGCATTGAGATTCTCGGGCGGCTTTCGATGGGCGGTGATGCGGCCCGCCTCCTGGACCAAACCTGCGCCGCCGCCGAGGCGGTTCGAAATCTGCTCAGAAATTTCAATCTGGATTGCGAACAAGTCCTCGTCCGGCCGGTCCCAGCGCTGTGACCAAAGATGTTCGCCCGTTTTGGCGTCGATGAGCTGCGCCGTAATTCTCACGCGGTCGGTCTGACGCTGGATGGAACCCTCGACCACAAATCCTGCGCCAAGCGCCTTGCCCACTTCACTCGGCACGGCTGGTTTGTCCCGGTATTGTTCAGTCGAGTTACGGGCGATCACCTGGAATTCAGGGAACCCCGCCAGATCGGTGATTATGTCCTCAGTGAGGCCATCGGCGAGGCGTCCGGTCGTCTCGTCGCCGCCATAGTTGTCGAACGGCAGCACCGCTACCGATGGTTTGCCACTTACTGTCGCAGTCGGCCAGAATTGCCAGACCGTCCCGGCCAAAACCAGAATAAGGACTGGCACGGCTGCTGCTGCCAAAACCCAGCGCGGAGGCGATGACTGCTGGCGTGGGGCTTGTCCCTCAAGGATGACGCGGAAGGCCTGCACCGGTTCGGCGATATTCTTCACCTTCTGCTCGCCCAGCGGCTCGAAGCCGAAAGCCAGCTTCTTCTCAACCTCCCTGGCGACCGTTGCCGAGACACAGATGCCGCCCGGGTCTGCCAGCTGCTGAAGCCTGGCCGCGACATTGACGCCCTCGCCATAACGGTCCTCGCCCTCGACGATCACCTCGCCGAGATTGATCCCGATCCTGACCCGGATCCGCTGGTCCTCGGGAACGGCGGCGTTACGTTCCGCCAGCCCGCGCTGCAGCGAGACGGCGCATTCCACGGCGTCCACCACGCTGCCAAATTCGGCTAGCATCCCGTCGCCCATAAGCTTGAAAATCTGGCCGTGATGGCGGGCAATCTCCGGCTCAAACAGTTCCTTGCGTCCCGCACGAAGGCGCTCGAATGTGCCAGCCTCGTCGCGTTCCATCAGCGCGGAATAGCCCACGACATCAGCAGCAAGAATGGCGGAAAGCTTGCGGTCCATTGGTTCGGCCTAACCTCACCGGATTATAGGACTGGTCGCACTTAAATGAAACGACCGACCTCAACAGCGCTTCAGGGGAACCCGCGTTTCATCCAACGCTTCTACTGATCGCCGCAGGCAGTCCCTCGGTGTGGAATGCCCATGTGAGCCCGATTGTTCGTGTGCCTCCCGTAAGTCGTTTGCAGTGTGAGGACCGTCGTCGAACGCAGCCCCACGGATCGGTGGGTGGCAAAGCGGCGCATGGCCTAGCCTTAGCTCAAGTCCATTTCCGCAAGTTTCGAGACATTCGAGCTTGCCTCCCGGAACGGCCGACTTGGGTCAATCCTTCCGGTTTCTCGAACAGGAAGGTAGCGCCATTTGCAGACGTCAGCGAGTGCGGCCACTATGGTCCCAATTCCTGTTCATGTCGGACGTCGGTCTGACGCCGCGCGGATCGGGGCGTCTCCCGCCATCGATGCGATCGAGTTCGCAGCCACCTGGCGGAAAGCGGAAGGTTCTGATCCGCCTTTTCCTGCTGCTGCGGTAGGAAGACTTCTTGATTCAGCCAAAAGCCCAAATTGCTGGATTTGGCAGCCCAGGAAGGATAGGCTTGGTTTTTGGTTCAGGCGATGGAACAGAGACTAGCCGCAATTCTGGCTGCCGATATGGCGGGCTACAGTCGGCTAATGGAGGCCGACGAATCCGGCACGCTCGCACGCCTTCGGACCCATCGCATAGAACTGGTCGATCCCGCCATCGCGAAGAACAAGGGCCGGATCATCAAGACCACCGGAGACGGCATGCTCGTTGAGTTCCAGAGCGTGACCGATGCCGTGAAATGCGCCGTGGAAATCCAACAGCGCATGAAACGGCGCAATTCGGATGTGCCGCAAGAACGGCGTATCGAATTCAGGATCGGCATAAATCTCGGCGACATCATTTTCGACGATGACGACATTTTCGGCGACGGCGTCAATATCGCCTCGCGCATCGAGCAACTCGCCGACGTCGGCGGTATCTGCGTGACCGCAGCGGTGGCGACCCAAATTGCCGACCGTCTCGAAATTGCCATGGAGGATTTGGGCGAGAAGACGTTAAAGAACATCAGCCGCCCGGTTCGCCTCTATCGCGTTGGGTTTGACAGTCATGTCCTGCCAGAAGTCGAGGCAAAGCGATCCATCTCGAAACCTTCGATAGTGGTGCTGCCATTCAACAACATGAGCGGCGACCCCGAGCAGGAATTTTTCGCCGACGGACTGACCGAGGACATCATCACCGAACTGTCCCGCCATCATGAACTGTTCGTCATCTCGCGCAATTCCAGCTTCGTCTACAAGAACCGCGCCGTGAATGTGCGCGAGGTGGCCGAGAAACTCGACGTCCAATACCTGGTGGAGGGAAGCGTTCGCAAGATCGGCAACAGGGTGCGCGTGACGGTTCAGCTCATCGACACGGCGAATGACGCTCATATTTGGGCAGACAAATATGACCGGAAGCTGGACGACATATTCGCGATTCAGGATGAGGTAACCGCGGCGATCGCAGCCACGCTGCCCGGTCGTGTCGAGGCGGCTCAGCGGGACCAGCTCGCGCGGGCGAAACCTGCAAACATGGCCGCGTATGAATGTGTTCTTGCTGCCAAGGTGCTGCATCACCGAGGCACGATTGAGGATAATGAACGCGCGCAAACCTTGATAGGCAGGGCCGTCGCGCTCGACCCCGATTATGCCCATGGCCATGCCTGGCGGGCCTGCATTCTTGGCCAGGCCTGGGTCCATGACTGGTGCAAAGACAGGGATGCCGTCTGGAACGACATCATGGCAGCGCTGGACAGGGCGCTGGCGCTGGACGACAACGATGCCGATGTCCACCGCATCCTCGCCGCAGTGAACGTCAACAACAATGAGCTGACCACAGCGCGCTACCATCAAGAGCGCGCCCTCGCCCTCAATCCCAATTACGACCTCGTGGTGGTGCAGCAAGGCGAGTTGTTGACGTGGCTGGGGAGGCCGGAAGAGGGAATTGAATGGATCCGCAAGGCAATGCAGTTGAACCCGCACCACCCGGAGAGGTTCTGGAGCCATCTGGGAAAGGCGCATTTCGCCGCGCGCCAGTATGGCGAGGCGATCGAAGCTTTCATGCATCTGTCAACCATGGACTCGGTTCAGCACGCTTTCGCCGCTGCCTGCTACGGCTGGCTCGGCGACGAAATCGCGGCCGCGGCGCATCTAGGCAAGATCAAAACGCTCGATCCCCAATTCGACCTCGATTCATTTATCGCCACCCTGCACTATGCCCAGAAGTCTGATGTGCAGCACGTCCGCGAGGGACTGCTGAAAGCCGGTATTGCCAACCTGTAGCCAGCCGGTAACTACGAACCGGATCCAATCGGGGACAGGCAAAAAAGACCGCCCCCGACCCGATGCGGACCTTGTGGCATGACCGAACGACGGGCGGCTTAGGTCATGGGCGTGAATTCAGCCGGGGCGATCCACTCAGGGTCAAGACTCGGTCGCTCGAAGTGATTGGGTTTTGACCTTACCGGTACTCGAAGATCGACCTGAAAATTCCGGGCGCGATCACCGACAGCGGATTGACGTCCAGTTTGGGCTTGTTGGCATCGCCCCTGAGCCGGTAGGTGACGCCGATCAGCCCGCGATCGCGGCCATTGCCGAGCAACGCGCCGAACAGCGGCAGTTCGCCAAAAATGCGGTTGATGCCGTAGACCGGCATGAAGGTACCGGTCATGTCCATGTTGTTATTCCGGTCGTAGAGCGTGCCCTGGAAGGTGGTGCCGATCCGCGGGCCGCGCAGCACGCCATTGGCCAGCTTCAGATAGCCGGTGCCCTTTTCGATCTCGGAAAAGCCGCGCTCGAACTTCACTCTCGACGTGTCGATATTGGCTTTGACGGCTTCGTTGAGGCTGCGGCTGTCACCGGCCGGCGTCGTCGATACGAGCGAGGCGAGTTTCGGCTCGTTGACCACGAAGAAATCATGCGAGTCGACCTGGCCCTTCATCGGCCCATCGCTTGCCCCGGCGAGCGCCAGGGTGATCGAACCGCCCTCCATATGCTCGTAGATGTTGAGGAACCGCAGGATTGCGCCGGCGTCGGCCGACCGCACGTTGAGGGCGCGCCTGCTGGCGCCGGTCGTGTTGCTGATGCTGATGGCAGCACCCGAACTTGCCGTGGCGCTCACCTTGAGGCCATTCACCCTCGAGCCGGCGGCGCTGTAGTCGAGCTTCAGGTTCGACAGCGTCTCGTTGTGGAAGCCGGTCAGCGAATTGACGTCGGCGCTGACCGAAATCGCGTCGGAGCCCGTGGCCTTGGTGGCGGTGTCGACATCGGACGTGAATTGCTTGATCAGCGAGCGCGCGTCCAGCGCGCTGCCGCTGATGTCGATCGCGTAGCCCTTGCCCGATCGTTTCACCGAAACGGCAACGTTGTCTCCCCGGTTCAGCTTGACGTTGCTGAACCGCGCCGAGGACAGGGCGCCTTTGACCAGCACCACGCCGCCATCGATCGAAAAGGTCTTTCCATTCAGGTCGAAGTCGGACAGCGTCGTGGTGTCGCCGGATTTGGCCATGGCAAATGTGACATTGGCTGGAATGCCGGGGCCCTTGCTCCAGCCTGCCCAGGGAATGTCCAGCCTGGCATTGGTCAGGTCCGCCGAAACAGTCTGGTTGCCCGTGCCGCTCTTGTCGATCTCAACCTTGACGGTTCCGGAAAGCAGCTCCGACAGGCCAGGCATGGCGGCGGCACGTATCTTGTCGTCGAGCATCAGCGCCACTTTCCGGCTGCGTGGCGGTCCGCCATCCCTGAGCGGCTCGATCAGGTCGAGTTCGGCTGGAATGCCGTTGAGCAGCGCCTTGGCTGATATCACCGCCTTCTCGCGTTCGACCGTGATCGAACCATCCGCGTCGGTCACCGTCTGGTCTTCGAACGGCTTGCCCAGCGACAGGTCTTTGTAATCGAGCGTCACCAGCCAATCGAGTTTCGAGCTGTCGACGCCCGACTGCAGCGGAATATCCGCCTTGACGTGGCCGGTCACCGTGCCGGACAGGTCGTCCGGCAGCAGGCCGACATGGCGCATGGCATTGATAGGCTCGTAGGAGGCGAGCTCGGCGATTGCGGACGCCTCCCCGGCAACATCGATATCGAGTGCGCCGATCACCGGCGGGCGGTTCGCCGCCTTGATCGTCATCGTGCCGTTGCTTGCCGCCACCGTGCGGCCGCTGGCCATATAGACGTTGCCCGAGGACAAGGCGATGTCGACGTCATTGCCGTGGAATTCGACGACGCCGACGGCATCGCGTATCGGCGGAATGCGACCGGCTGTATCGAAGCGCGATCCTTCGACCTGGAACCGGCCGAATATCTCATCTGATGAAAGCGGGATGCCGTTGCCAAGGCGCCCGGGCACGACCTGGAACTGCAGGGTGGCGTCGACGACGCGGCCGCCGAACAGGTTTTTCAGCACCCAAAGGCGAGCGTTTCGCGCCGAAAACCAGGGCCAAAACTGCTTGACATGCGAGACCGGCATGTCGTGGACGTTGAAGGCTACCGATATGCCCGGCACCTTTCCCCTGGCGAATTCGACCGAAGCCGTGCCCAGCGCCTCGCTGGCGGGCCCGGACCTGATCCCGATCTGCTCGGCCACGAGCTTGCGGCTGCGGGTCTGGTAGACGCCGGCCACCCGGGCGATGAAATCGAGCGCAGGTTCGGAGGATTCCGAAGGCGCCAGCGTCGAGCCGTCGCTGGTCAGGTCGTAGCGATAGGACGGCTCCTCGCCCGCTGTTCCAGTCGCCGGCTTCGGCCCGATCGAACCGGCGAACTCGAATGTCGAGCGACCGGTCCTCACTTGCAGCCGGTCCACCTGGACCTTGTTGGCGCCGGCGACAAGCGTCGCAGCGAGATCGACGTCTGCTGGAAGCGAGCCACGCGTGCCAAGATCGAGCACGGCACCGGCGAACGACAACGAGGCCGTCAGCCGCGACGCGTTCTCGCCGGATCCTTCCGATCCCGCCAGCTTCAGGGCAATCGCGCCAAGTGTCCCGCCCGGCGCTGCCGCAGCCTGGTCAAGCTGCGTTATCTCGACGCTGGCATCCAACGCCGTCACGCGCCGCGTCGTCGTATCACGGCTGGCTGAGGCGGCGATGGTGAGTGCCCTGCCGTCGACAGCCGCGTCGGATGAAAACTCCATGCCGCCCGGCCCCGACTGCGCAACGGTAGCATCCGCGATCCTGACCAGTTTGACCAACCCGGCCTCGGGCGGAACGAGGTCGACATTGCGCAGCTCGATCCGGCGCATCTGCTCCTCGCGCACCGCATCGAGCGCGTGACCGATGCTGGCAAAGACCGTGCCGGCCAGCCTTTCCGGATCGATGAGGCCGTCGTCATTGCGCAGCGCCGCCGTCCAGTCGCCACCCGACGGCAGCGCCGACATCACGATGCGCGCATCGGAAATCCTGGCGCTGGTCAGCCGCACCTCGCCCGAAAGCAGCGGTATCAGCCTTACGCCGAAGCGGACACGCCCGGCATCGGCCATCGGTTTGCCGTCGGCGGTCTTGAGGCTGACGTCGCTGACCTGCAGCGCAATGAAGCTCGATCCGTCGAGCGTGAGACGGGCCGGCCCGACCGCAACGTCGACGTCGACGCCGGCCAATTTCTCGATGGCCGTTTCCGCTTCGGCCCGCAGCCGCTCGGCGCCGAAGCCGGACATGCCGATCGCATACACAACGGCGGTGGCAAGCAGCACAAGAGCCAAAAAGCCGGCAAACAGCCGCGCAAGAATACCAACGCCGCGGCCCTGGCCGAGCGGCGGTACGCGGCACGCGGACGGGAAGGCCCCCAGGTCGGTGATTTCATCACGCCTGAATCTGATCTTCTCGTGCTGCGGCTGCTCCTGATCCACACAATTTTCCGTTGAACGAACTCGACCGTGGACGAATCCCGCTGCGACAATATATCGATGAGGCTTCGCGCGTAACCACAAACAAGGGCATCGATATGGCTGATCTCGACGTCGGCGACGTTGCGCCGCAGTTCGACCTTCCCCGCGACGGCGGCGGGTCGCTCAGCCTGGCGTCATTGCTGGGAAAACCGGTCGTGCTTTACTTCTATCCGCAAGACGACACCACCGGCTGCACCAATGAGGCGATCGGCTTTTCGCAGTTGAAGCCGGAATTCGAAAAGCTCGGCGCTGTCGTGATCGGCCTGTCGCCGGACAGCGTCCGAAAACACGACAAATTCAAGTCGAAATACGATCTGACCGTCGACCTCGTCGCCGACGAGGAGCGCAAGGTGATCGAAGCCTATCATCTGTGGGTCGAGAAGCAGCTCTATGGCCGCCGCTATATGGGCGTCGAGCGCGCAACGTTCCTGATCGGCAGCGACGGACGGATCGCCCGGATCTGGCGAAACGTTCGCGTCAAAGGCCATGCCGAGGCGGTGCTGGAGGCCGTGCGCGCGCTTTGACATCAATTTCGGAACGTCAATTTCGGCTGTGGCCTGAACCCGTGTGAAGCACGGGCGCCGAAGCAATCCGGCTGCAACCCATGGGCTGCAAGCTGGGCGCCAGCAACCGACCGTTAACCTTAATGATGTGTAATCGGGCTTGTCGTTGGTGTCGTAACGAAAGCTTGGTCCTGTGAACGTAGCCAGTCAGTCAACGGTCTTTGGCAGGCGCAATGAGCCCCACACGGTCATTATCGCCCGGGGCAACGAGATCAGGCATTTCACCATACGGCCGTGGCTTGCCGCATTTTGCGGCTCGGCGCTGGCGGCGATGGCGATAGGCTATCTGCTGGCGACCTCCTATCTCGTGCTGCGCGACGACCTGATCGGCGCGACCACGGCACGGCAGGCGCGCATGCAGCAGGCCTATGAGGACCGCATCTCCGCACTGCGCGCCCAGGTCGACCGGATCACCAGCCGTCAGTTGCTCGACCAGCAGCTCATGGAAACCAAAGTTGGCGAGTTGCTGGAACGACAGACCCAGCTCAGCCTGCGCCATGGCCGCCTCGGCCCGCTCCTCGAACGCGCCGAGAGCGACGTCGGAACGCCGCCTGCCGCAGGCAGCGGCGCGTCCGCCATGCCGGATAAACGCGCCCCGGATAAACGCTCCGACGTGATCGACGCCCCGCTACAGGCCTATGCGGTTGCCAGCCTCGGCGCCAGCCTTGGCGCTGGCGATGCCAGGCCGTTCTCGCTGTGGGCGACCCGCTCCGATCCGCTGCCGAGCGACACGGCGGCCGATCGTGCCGACAGGCTGTTCGTGTCGATCAACGCCGCGCTCAAGGCCATAGAGAGCCAGCAGATCACCCGCATCGCCACGCTTGCCGACAACGCCTACAAAAACGCCGATGCGATTTCTCAGGCGCTCGAGGCGGCTGGCCTGCCGGTCGACGGCGATTTCGGCAAGAGCGATGCCGGCGGTCCGCTGATACCACTCGACAGTTCGATGACGTTCGACAGCAAGGTAAGGGAACTCGACGAGGCGCTGGACGCGCTCGACCGGCTGAAGACGGAGGCGCGACGGCTGCCGCTCGCCAACCCCGCGCCCGGCCGCTCGGTCACCAGCCCGTTCGGCGTGCGCACCGATCCGCTCCTCGGCACCGCCGCGCTGCATTCGGGGATGGATTTCAGGGCGCCGACCGGAATGCCCGCCAAGGTCACGGCGCCCGGCGTCGTCGTCAAGGCCGGCTGGAACGGCGGCTACGGCCGCATGGTCGAGGTCGACCATGGCAATGGCTTTGCGACGCGCTATGGGCATCTCAGCAAAATCGACGTGACCGTCGGCAAGAGGCTCAATGCCGGCGACGTCATCGGCAAGACCGGCAGCAGCGGCCGCTCGACCGGCCCGCATCTGCATTACGAAATCCGCCACAATGGCGAGGCCATCGACCCGCTGCGCTTCCTAAGGGTCGGCAAGAAGGTCGCGCGGTATCTTTAGTCTCCGGCAGGGATGCCTCTGACACGTCGGAGGCTTTTTCGGCTGCGAGCGTCGGTGCGGGACCTTTTTGATGCTGGCGGGACAGCGCCCCCCTCTGTCCTGCCGGACATCTCCCCCCACTTGGTCCCCACTTGGGGGAGATCGTGCTCACGGCGGCTTTCGCCAATCTCCAACGCAAGAGGAGCGCCACCGGCGAAGCTGCCAATCTCCCCCTTGTGGGGGAGATGTCCGGCAGGACAGAGGGGGCGCGAAAGAACGCGACATAGCCGGATCGGAATTCTTTTTGAATTCCATTTGACTGAATAAATATTCGGTGCCACCCTCTTGTCTCCCAGGGATGCAAGACATGGCACTGCGGGGGACCAATCAGGAGTTTGGGCGGCCTTACAACAGGCGTATCGTCCTTGAGTCCATCCGCCTTCACGGTCCGATCGCCCGCGGCGACATTGCCAAGCGGGTCGGGCTCACCGTTCAAACGGTCTCGACCATCGTTCGCGAGCTGGAAGAGCACGGCTACGTTCTATCGATGCGCGAAGAGCCGCGGGGGCGTGGGCTGCCTCCGGCGACCCTGCGGATCAACCCGGAGGGCGGCTATGCCGTCGGCATCCACGTCACCCCGCTGGGTATGAATGCGGCGCTGATCAATTTGAGCGGAGACGTGATCGAGAGCGCCTACCGCGAGGCCCCCAACGCTACGCCCGACCATGCCTTCGATCTGATCGGCGCGATGGTGCTTGAATTGACCGGGCTGCGGCCGGGCGGTCGCGTTCTTGGCATCGGCATGGCGCTGCCCGGCCCTTTCGGCGTGGAGTCGATGAGCTTTGTCGGCCCGACGACGATGACCGGCTGGAAGGACGTGGCGCTTCGGGAACGGCTGGAGGCCTCGACCGGGCTGCCCGCGTTTTTTGAGACCGACATGGCGGCCGCGGCAATGGGCGAGCGCCTGTACGGCCTCGGGACGGGATATTCCGAATACTACTATCTCTATTTCGGTGTCGGTCTTGGCGGCGTCATGGTCCATGACGGAAGCGCGTTGCGCGGCGCCTGGGGAAATGCCGGCGAAATCGGACACATCCCTGTCGTGCCGGGTGGCGAGCCATGCCCCTGCGGCAATCGTGGCTGCCTCGAACGATACCTCTCGCTCGAGGCGCTGCGGCGCCGGAACATCAGCGACGCCGATTGGGTTGATGAAGTCGGGCCGATCTTCCGCAACGCCATCACCATCGTCGAGAACCTGTTCGATCCCGAAACCATCATCCTCGGCGGACTGGCGTCCACCGATCTGCTTGAACGGCTGGCCGGTTCGGTTGCCAAGCTTGCCAACTCGATCTCGGCGCGAAACGACCGCACGGCGCCGCGTGTCACTGTCGCACGCGGCGGCCAGCATGCGGTGCTGCGCGGGGCCGCCGCACTTGCCGTCTCAGGTGTGCTTTCGCCGCGCTTCGGCCAGATATTCACCGCCGAGCGCGAACGCGGGCGAGATATACTGCAAGGCAAGGGGATCGCGGCATGAGCGGAACTCAGCCTGGCATGAGCGGAGCTCAGCCTGGCATGAGCGAACCCCTGCTGGTGCTCGACAACGTCACCAAGAATTTTGGCGCGATCGAAGCGCTCAAGGGCATCAGCTTCTCGATCGGCAAGGGTGAGGTGGTGGCGCTTCTGGGCGACAATGGCGCCGGCAAATCGACGCTGGTCAAGATCATCGCCGGCGGCCTGGAGCCGACCTCCGGCCGCATGCTGTTCGAGGGCAAGGAATTTCTCGCCAAATCTCCCGCCGAGGCCAAGGCGGCTGGGATCGAGACCGTCTACCAGGACCTGTCGCTTTGCACCAATGTCGACGTGGTGGCCAATTTCTTCATGGGCCGCGAGATCACCAGGAAATTTCTTGGCGTTCCGGTGCTCGACGAACCGGCCATGGAGAAGGTGGTCGAAAAGGCTTTGGCCAGCGCCGGCACGCGCATCCCTTCGCTCAGGACCAATGTCGAGCATCTCTCGGGCGGCCAGCGGCAGGCCATCGAGCTCAATCGATTCGTGCATTTTGGCGGCAAGCTCGTGCTTCTCGACGAGCCGTTCGCAGCACTCGGCGTCGAGCAGACGCGGCGCGGCCTCGACATGATCCGCCAGGTGGCGAGGCAAGGCATCGGCGTCGTCATCATCACCCATATCATGCAGCAGGCCTTCCAGGTCGCCGACCGGATCGTGGTGATCCGGCAAGGCGTCGTGGCCGGCGATGTCGCGCGCAACAAGACAAGTCCCGACGCGGTGATCGACATGATCACCGGAGAGACGCTCGCCGGTGCCGGACCGGCAGGCTGAGGGACAAATGAGGGGTCCGGCGCAAGAGGAGCGAACGACATGAAGAAAATACTTCTTTCCGTCTTCGGTATCCTGGCACTGGCCTTTGCCACGCTCACGCCGGCATTCGCCCAGTCCAAGGGCACCGTCTACTATCTGGTGCCGACATTGCTCGATGAATTCCAGACCGGCTCGGTGAGCGCTCTGGAGATGTTCCTGAAGCAGGTCGGCTATGAGATGAAGACGCTGAACGCCGATAACAAGACCGACGCTCAGCAATCGCAGATGAACGACGTCATTGCGCTCAAGCCGTCGGCGATCATTCTCGCTGCCGTCGATTTCAATGCGTTGAAGCCGTCGATCGAGGCCGCCCGCGCCGCCGGCATCCCGGTTGTCGAGTTCGATCGCCAGATCACCTCGACGCCATCCGACTTCACCTCGGTGGCTGGAACGGTCGAGATCGGCCAGATTGCCGCCGACCAGGCCGAAAAACTCTTGAAGGCGAAGCACGGATCGGTGAAAGGCAAGATCCTCCAGGTGCTCGGCGATCCTGGCGACCCCTACACGCTCGACATCCAGAAGGGTTTCGAGGAGAAGATGAAGGCGTTCCCGGACGTCAAGATCATCTCGGTGCCTGCCATGCAATGGGCGGCGGATGCAGCCGGGACCATCGTCAACGACCAGATGCTCGCCAATCCTGATATAGACCTGATCTTCAGCCACGCCGCCCATCTCTCGGTCGCTGCCGTCGCCTCGCTCGAGGCCGCCGGCAAGAAGCCGGGCGACGTCATGCTGATGAGCTCGAACGGTGCGCCGGTCGGCCTCGATCTGATCCGCAAAGGCTGGCTCAACGTCGAAGTCGAGCAGCCGCTCTACGCTCAAGCCGCCGCCGTCGCCATGTTCATGGACAAGGTCGTCAACAAGCAGGAGATCAAGCCGGGCGAATACGACGTGCTCGGCCTGAAATCGGCCATGACCATCGAAGCCTGGGGACCGAACATCAAGATCCCCGGCGCTGCGATCACTAAGGAAAACGTCGACAACCCGGCCTTCTGGGGCAACATGAAGCCGCCCTCGGGCACCGTGAAGCCGGTCGAATAGCAAAGTCGCCCAGGGCTCCGGGCCGCGCTGGCCCGGAGCTGCGCGTTCGAACGGACGCGCATGGCAAGCTGCAGCAATTTTCAATCCGCGCATGATCCTTTCCGAGAATCGATGCGCCAGCCGGATCAGCAGATGAATCCCCGCACGCGCCACGCCCTCGAGTTCGCCCTCGACAACCTCGTCTGGTTCATGCTGGTCTTCGTGCTGGTGGTCTTCTCCATCTCCATTCCGAACTATTTCCAGCTCGGCATCTTCGCCAACATCATCGAGGCGTCGAGCGTGCTTGGCGTCATGTCGATCGGCCTGGCGCTGGTCATCATCACCGGTCACATGGACCTGTCGGTCGAATCCGTGGCGGCGCTCAGTGCCATGGCGGTCGGCATCCTGTTCTGCTCGGCAGGTATCGGTCTTGGCGTTCAATTGCACCCGGAATGGCTGATGGTTCCGGTTTCGCTGCTGATCGCCCTTGCTGTCGGCAGCATCATCGGCGCCATCAACGGCTACCTGGTCGTCAAGGTGAAGATGAGTGCCTTCATCATCACGCTGGCGTCCTACATCTGGGTGCGCGGCCTCGTGCTGGTAATTTCCGGCGGCCGCTCGGCACAAGACCTTGCGCCGGCAATCCGCTGGTTCGGCATTCAGCGCCTGCTTGGCCTGCCGCTCACCGCCTGGATCGCGATTGCGTGTTTCGTGGTCTTCTCGCTGATCATGGCCAAGACCCCCTTCGGCAGGCACCTGATCATGATCGGCGGCAACGAGACCGCAACCTTCCGCGCCGGCATCCGCGTCAACCGCAACCTCGTCATTGCCTTCGTTCTCGCCGGCGCCATCGCCGGCCTTGCCGGCTGGCTGCTGGCGATCCGCACCTCCGGCGCCACCGCCAATCTCGGCGTCGGCCTGCTGTTTAACGCCTTCGCCGCCGTCGTCATCGGCGGCGTCAGCCTGAAGGGTGGCGTCGGCACCCTGCCCGGCGTCTATGCCGGCGTGCTGTTGCTATCGGCCATCAACACGGCGATCAACCTCATGGGCCTGCCGGCCAACTTCACCCAGGTGATCCATGGCCTGCTGGTGCTTGCCGCCGTGCTGCTCGACGCGTTCAAGCAAACCATCCGCCAAAGACTGGCATGAGAGGGGGGCTGGCATGACCGGGCGTCCAGGGATCGGAAGACTTTCGGACAAGGTCGCGCTGATCGTCGGCAGTGCGCGCGGCATCGGCAAGGGCATCGCACAACGCTTTGCCGAAGAGGGCGCCAAGCTGGTGCTGGCCGATACCGAAGTCGAGGCCGGGCAAGCGGCCGCGGACGAGCTCGGCGCTGCCTTCATCCGCACCGACATCTCGCAGATGGCCGATGCCGAAGCCGCCGTCGCACTGGCGCTCGACCATCACGGCCATCTCGACATCATGGTCCAGAATGCCGGCATCTATCCCTGGCAATTGCTGGAAAACACCAGCCCGGAGGACTGGGACCGTGTCATGGCGGTCAATTTGCGCGGCAGCTTCAATGCCGCCCGTGCGGCGCTCGTTCCGATGAAGGCGCAGCACTTTGGCCGCATGCTGTTCACCTCCTCGATCACCGGTCCGCACGTCACCAGCCCCGGTCACGGCCACTATTCGGCGACCAAGGCCGGCATCAACGGCCTGATCCGTTCGGCCGCTCTCGAATTCTCGGGCTATGGCATCACCGTCAACGGCGTCGAGCCCGGCAATATCCTCACCGAAGCAATCCAGCTGCATCGCGGCGCCGCCTATATCAAGAACATGGAGGACTCCATACCGCTCGGCCGCCTCGGCAGCCCGCGCGACGTGGCCAATGCCTTCCTGTTCCTGGCTTCGGACGACGCCAGCTACATTACCGGCACGACCATCATCGTCGACGGCGGGCAGCTGCTGCCCGAAGGCAAGGATTTCCGGCTGCTTCCGCCATGATCCGCGCCCGATAAACTCGATTCGCCGCCCAATACTTCAACATCGGTTTACCCGAAGCTGGTAACAGCAGCTACGCTGGTTTTCATGATCAAGCAAAGGGCTTGCCTTGCCGCTGCGTTACAGCTCTCCTTTCGACCATCACCGGAGCGAGTGCAATTGTAGATTGCATAGCTGCGGGCAGTTGCCGTTCGCCGCGATGGCCAATGGGGAGCCGGGCCTTGCCATGGTCTGGAAACGCGGGGACTCTGGTGCCGGGAGCCGGGCTTGAGCGTCATTCGCGCCCTGGAAGGTGCCGATCTTCCGGCAGTCGCAGGCATGTTCCAACGCGTGCTGCGCAAGGAGCGGACCGAAGCACCGGCCGCGCTCATCGACTATATGAGACGGTTTTATCTGGAGGCGCCGGGTTGCGGAGGCGATCTGCGGTCGCTTGTCCATGTCAACGACGCCGGCCGCGTCTCCGGGTTCGTCGGCGTTCACGTGTTGCCGATGCAGTTCAACGGCAGGCAATTACGCGCCGCCATCTGCAGTTCGCTGATGGTCGAGGATCATGAGCGCGACCCGATGGCCGGCGCCCGCTTGTTGAAGGCTTATCTGGATGGCGCGCAGGATATCTCGTTCAGCGAGACCGCCAACGATATTTCCACTAAATTGTGGACCAGGCTGCGCGGCGTTGTCCTGCCGCAATACAGCCTCGACTGGGTGCGTGTGATGCGGCCGTCGAGCTTTGTGCTCAGCCTTTCCGCCAGTCGCATGAAGCTTGTCCGAATGCTCAATCCGTTTGCCCATGCCCTCGACCGGTTTTATTGCAGGCGAATGAAGTCCAGCCAACGACGCTGGTCCGGCGTGGCGGCGGACGGGGCAGGTCATGGCGCCTTTCGGACATCGCAAATCGACAGCGACGCATTTGCCAGGCTCGTCGAACCGTTGACCGCCCAGTTCGCCCTGCGCCCGAGTTGGGCGGCAGACCAGCTTGATCATATGCTGACCGATGCGGCACAAAGGCCGGAGCTGGGCGAGCTTGTCTATGTTTCCGTGGCATCGCCGGTCGGCACCAATGTCGGCGCATTCGCCTATCACGCACGGGCAGGTGGAATCGGTCGCGTGCTGCAGATCCTCGCCCTCCCCGGCCAGGCGGGTTCGGTGATCGACTGCCTGATCGATGATGCCGCCGTGCGCGGCGTCAGCGGCCTGCGCGGACGCATTCAACCCGCACTTCTGGAAGCAATGCTGGGGCGACGCATCGCTTTCCTGACCGTTGCCTCGACCGTGGTGCATTCACGCGATCCAGAGCTTCTGGATGCCATGAAGAACTCGCAAGTTTTCCTGAACGGGCTTGCGGGCGAGCAGTGGAGCCGGCTGGGTCACTTCACCTGAAGCGTTCAGGCCTTTGCCTTCGCTCAGCTGTCAGGAGCTTGTTGACTATGCCCTGCGATATGATCGACAAGGCGAGGTGCCTCCTCGGCGATCGCCAAGATGGTGCCTGACTTGCGTGTGAAGGCGAAGTCCAGCCCTGCGAAGTAAAGTCCCGGCAGGGCGGCCACGCCATCCGCGTGAACAGGCTGTCCCGCGCTGTCGAGCGCACCGGGAAGCCTCATCCAACTGAAATCGCCCTTAAAGCCCGTGCACCACACCACGCTCGTAACGCCGGAGCGGGAGAGATCGAGCGAACCGATCGTCGGGTTCGGCTGACGCATTGCGACCGTCTCCGCCGGGTCGGGCTCCGCAACGGGTGCATCGATCCCCATGCGGCTGATATAGTCGTCGACATGGCGTCTGACATTTTCGGAGGCTTCATCCGCAAAGCGGGCATTCGCTTCGAGATCGTCGGCAAACGAGAGTCTGCCGCCATCGTCGATGCCGGTGAGACGCCCAAGCAGCACGACACCCTGCGCGCTCAGCGCCTGAAGGCTTATCGTACGCGTCGACCCGAGCACGCCACGCGGCGGGATGCGTCCCGCAAGTCGAATGACTTCCTCCCGGCGCACGTCGAGAAACCCGCTTTCGAGCAGCCAGACCATGATGTCGCGGCCCCGGTAGCGCCGTGGAAGCCGTCCGACACGACTGGTCGCAAGGAAGACCGTTCGACCCGCGTCCGCCAATTCCTCCGCGATCTGGGCACCCGATTGGCCGCTTCCGACCACCAGCACCGCTCCATCGGGCAGATCGGCAGCGCTGCGGTAGCCGGAAGCGTCGATCTGGCGGAGAGCGGGCGACAACGCGGCGGCCCAGACCGGGCGCACCGGACAATTCAGGCTGCCGCTTGCGACGATCACATTGCGCGCCCAAAGCGTGCCGTTTGAGGTGGTCAGCCGATAGGCGCCATTCTCGTGCGTGAGTTCGCTTACCGCAGTATCCGGTTCGATCGGCAGCGCATTGCGCCCGGCGAAATCCTCAAGGAGAGTGACGAACTGATCGCGCGTCAGGGCACCATCCGGATCCGGACCGTCATAGCGATCGCCCGGCATGACGGTCTGCACGTTGGGAGTATTCATCCGAAATAAATCCCATCGCTGTGTGCGCCAGGTCTCTCCTATGCGGCCCCGCTCCAATACGCTGTGGCGCAGGCCCCGTCGCGCCAGCCAATAGCTGACACCCAGGCCGGCCCAGCCGGCCCCGATGACGACGGCATCGAGAACATCGCCGCCATCGCTCATGTGCTGCGGTGAACTCATAATCGCCCCCGGGCAGTCTCGCCGCGCAGCATTAAGCCTTGTCCACGGCAACTAGTCCAGCACCGCCGATTTCCGTCCGACTGGCCGAGCGCATTCAAGACGGACAGGCGGAACATCGGTCACCCCGAAGCGCTCGCCTTGGCCAGGTTGGGGAGCAGGTCAGGTATCGACTTCCTCAACCTCATCGATGAGTTGCGGGCGCAGGTGCAGGTAGCGCGTCGCCTTGCGTTTGGCGGCGATGTCGGCCCAGACGCGTTCCACTTGCGAGGCGTCCAGTCCCGCCGCCTGCCCCACCACTTCGGCCGCCACGCCGTTGTTGAGGCCGCAAAGGCAAAGGTCCATGCGGTCATAAGGAAGCGAGAAGTAGAATTCTTCCTGCGTCTGCGCCAGCGAGTAGGTATCGGTGGTCGGCGGCCGATTGCGGATTTCCTCGGGCACGCCGAGATAGGGCGCCAGCGCATAGACCTGCGTTTTGTAGAGGTGGGCGATCGGCTTGACGTCCGCCGCGCCGTCACCATTTTTTACGAAGAAGCCCTGATCGTATTCCAGCCGATTGGGCGTTCCAAGAACGGCGAAGTTCAGCCGGTCGGCATGAAAATATTCGATCTGCTTGCGGGTGCGCTGTTTCATGTTGGTGGCAGCTACGATACCGAGATAAACCGGGAGCGGCATTCTTAGTTTGGTCTGCTTGCCCTTGGGGTCCTGCACCACCAGCGACGAGATATTGTAGCCCTCATGCTCAAGGGCATTCGCAATCACGATCTTCGAGGCCCAGCCTTCGCCGTAGTCCGGGACCAATTCGCGGATGAAGGCGTCGCGACGCTGATAGCAGCCCATGGCGCGCAGGATCGGCCCGATATCCTCCACGATAGCCTCGACACCGAAAGTGCCGGCGACAAGGCGGCCGAGCCGCAGACTTTCCGGATCGGAATCGTTTTCCGGCATGAAGAGGCACAGTACATTCTGAGGCCCGACGGCTCGCGCCGCCAGCGCCACCGAAACGCTGGAATCGATCCCGCCGGAAAGACCGAGCACGAGGCCGCGCTTGCGAATGCCGCGCAACTGTTGGTGCAAGGCGGTCACGATCCTGTCCGTTTCGGCGGCAGGGTCGATCGCCAGAGCCTGCGCCAGAAAGGCCTGCGCATCATCGCCGGGGCGAACGCTCATTGCGCGGCCTCCATCATCTCTGCCGCAAGCCGGCGGCTGACCTTGCCGGTATCCGTCTTCGGCAATTCCAAGGGGAATTCGATGATCTTGGGTACCATGAAATCCTCAAGGTGACGGGCGCAGTGGCGCATGACATCTTTTTCGCTGAGCTTCAGGTCCGAGCGTATGACGAGCGCGCCGATCGCATGCCCGAGCAGCGGATCCGGCACGCCGACGACAACGGCTTCGGCGATGCCGGGATGGGCGTGAAGCACGGCTTCCACTTCCTTCGGCGCCACCTTCTCTCCCCGCGTCTTTATGATGTCGTCCTTGCGGCCGACGAAATAGAGAAAGCCGTGCTCATCGGTCCTGAACAGGTCACCGGTGTAGAGGACCTTCTCCCAAGGGTTCGGGCCCGGTCGCAGCGCTCGTTCCGTCGCAGCTTCGTTTCGCCAATAACCCTGCATGACGTGGGGTCCGCGAATGACCAGCTCACCCGCCACACCTGGCGGCACGCTCTGCCCGTTGTCGTCGACGACAAAGGCTTCGGTGTTCGGAATGGCTATGCCGACCGAACCCGGCCGGTGGTCGAGCTCCTCGGGCGGCAGATAGGTGCAGCGCTTGCATTCCGTCTGGCCATACATCGAATACAGCCTGACACCGGGAAAAAGGCAGCGCAGACGTTCGATATGGGCCGGCGGCAAGGCCGCCGCCGTGTTGGAAATATAGCTGACGCTGGGCAGGAAGCCCGGTTCCAGGTCACGCATCTGCAGGATCATCGCTGCCATCGTCGGCACCAGCGGAAGACCGGTGACGCCCTCCTCGCGGATACGTTCGAAGATCGCTTGAGGAAAGGCGAAGGATTTTTCGAGCACGAGCGTGGCGCCGAGCCTGACGGCCATCAGCAACTGATAGAGGCCATAGTCGAAGGCGAGCGGAAGCACATTCAGGATGATGTCGTCGGACGTGTTGCGCAGATAGGTGGTGATGGAGTCCGCCGCCGCGTCGCAATTGCGGTGCGTCATCATCACGCCCTTGGGCCGGCCCGTTGAGCCCGAGGTGTAGATCAACATCGCCAGATCGACGTCGATGCCACGGTGGTCGATCTCCCCGGCTTCGAGCGTCAGGCAGTCGGCCAGCGATGCAGCCCCCACCGGGCATTGGCCATCGGCGCCGACGGTGGAAGCCACGAAGATGTCGGTGTTGCCGCCGCAGGCTTCAGTGATCACCGGCATCAGTTTTGCCTGGGTGAGGATCGCGGCAGCGTCGCAATCGGCAAGGATGTAGGCAAGCTTGTCGGCCTTGGTGGACGGGTTGACCGGGATGAAGGTCGCCCCTGCCTTGAGGACGGCGAAAATCGAAACCGCGATCTCCCAGCAATTGTCCATGAAAACGACGACCCGGTCGTTGCGCCTGACGCCGTTCAGGAAAAGGGCAGCGGCAAGGCGGCTCGAGAGATCGTCCAGTTCTTCGTAGCTCAGCCTTTTATGGCTGGTGATCAATGCCGTCTTGGCAGGATGGGCAGCGGCATTCGCGGCCAGAAAATGCTCGATCCGCACGGAACGCTCCTCGCCGATCGGGCCTAGACTGTCGGCGCTTTCGCCTTGATGAAGGACGAAATACGGTCGACCGAATCCAAATTGGCCGGCACGATGTCGGAATCGACCATCGCTATGCCGAAGGTATCCTCGATGAACGCCACGAGTTCGACCACGGCGGTCGAGTCGATGATGTCGTTCTCGATCAGCGAGGCTGTATTTGCAAGTTCGTAGGACGTGTCGCCGAACAGGAAGTTGTCGACGATAAAGGCTCTGACCTTGTCCTTGATTGTAATCATCATTTTTTCCTTCCCTGGATTCCTCAAGCTGCTCTTGCTGCACCAGCCTCTTGGCCGGTGAAATTCTTCTGCCACAGTTGCGTCGACAAAATGCCGACGAAGGCGGCGTTGTCGCGGAACCCGGACGCTGGCTGCGTGCGGCATTTCTCATGAAGGTTGGCCACCGCCTTGGCGTTGAACAGTCCGCCGGCAGCGATGCTCGCTTCACTCAGCAAATCGCTGACATAGTCGAGTTCGCCGGCTCCAACGAAGGAGCGGGCTTCCGGAGCCCGGTAGGGCTGCTTGGCACGCTCCCGGATCGCGCTGGGAAGCAGATGCCCCGCCACTTTGCGCAATATGTGCTTTTCCACCAGTCCCTTCAGCTTCATGTCCGGCGGAAGTCTTGCGGCAAATTCCACCAGGCGATGGTCGAGATAGGGAAACCGCCCTTCGATACCATGCGCCATGGCCATCCGATCGCCTTGGCTGGAGAGGATGTAACCCGGCAGGAGGAAGCGGCTTTCGAGATATTGCGCCTGATGCAGCGGGTGCCACAGGGAAAAAGCCTGGGGCAACCGGCCGACCAGTTCCTCGGCCGCATCATAGCCCTTCAACGTCGCGCGCAGGTCACCGGAAAAGAAAATCTTCGCCGCCGCCGTGGTCTTGAAGCGCGGCCGATGCGAGAACAGCGGATCGTCGAGCGCAGCGTTGCCGGCGCCGAAGAACGCCGCCAAATACTCCACGGACTGCTGTTGCAGGCCCGGCAGATAGGGATAAAGCCTGCGGAACAGCTGCGGCCTGATGCGCGATGCCGGCTGCCGTGCGCAGAACCGACGCACACGCGCTTCTCTAAAGATATCGTAGCCGGCAAAAACCTCGTCGGCGCCCTCGCCGGTCAGCACCACTTTCAGGCCGGCCTGGCGAACGAGGCCGGACAACTGATAGAGCGGGGCCGGTGCGGTGCGGATGATCGGCCGCTCGGCAAAGCGGATGACTTCTGGGAAGACGCCGGCGATATCGCCGGCCTGGCAGGCAACGGTTCGATGCCGGGCGCCAAGTGCCAAAGCCATCTCGGTCTGGAAGGCGCTTTCGTCGTGCTCGGCGCTGTCGAACGTCACCGAAAATGTCTGCAGCTGGAGAGGAGTCATGCCGGCGGCAAGCGCCGAAACAAGGGATGAATCGAGCCCGCCGGAAAGATAAGAACCGACCGGCACGTCGGCGCGCATGCGAAGCCTCACCGCATCGGTCAAGAGTGCCTGCAGTTCCTCGGCCGCATCGTCCTCGTTCGTGACCTTCGGCTGCGCGTCCCGATGCGGATAGTCGAGGTGCCAATAGCGTTTCACCGTGACTTGCCCCGGTGTCGCAATCATCACGCTCGCCGGCTCCAGCTCGTGGATGTTGCGGAAAGCCGTGCGGGGAGCGATCGGCGCCCACAGCGTAAAGATCTGGTCGAGTGCTATCGGATCGATCTCGGCCGAGACGCCGGGGACCTTCAGCAGCGCCTTGATCTCCGACGCGAAGTACAGCACGCCGTCCCTGTTCGTGTAGAACAGCGGCCGGACACCCATCCGGTCTCGGGCAAGCACCATGCGCCGACGCCTGTTATCCCATATCGCGAAGGCAAAATCGCCGTTCAGGAGCGACAGGCAGTCTTCGCCCATCTCGTCATACAGGTGCAGGATGACCTCGGTGTCGCTCGACGTACGGAAGCGCCGGCCCTTGGCGATCAGCCCTTCGCGCAGTTCCAGGTAGTTGAAAATCTCGCCGTTGAACGCAATCGTCAAATTGCCTGAGACGTCGGACATCGGCTGCTGGCCATCACCGATGCCGATCACCGACAGCCGCGCATGCCCGAGCCCGGCGTCGGCTGCTACAAATTTCCCTTGTTCATCCGGCCCGCGATGGGCGATCGCAGCGATCATGCGCGCAAGCAAAGCTTCCGCATCCCGGATCGAACCGAAATAGCCCCCGAATCCGCACATTGCCATGACTCATATATCGGTGAGATGCGGAACATAAGCTCGATAGCTGGCTGAAGCGTTAACCGGATAATTTCGCCTAACACATGGTTAACAACAATTAAAAGACAAGGTACTTTTCTGTTCTATTATCTCTTCCCGGATAGAGAAGTATATTTCAACGCAAAACGCAATTTTTGTTCGAGCAACGGCGGCGCGACAGCGTTGCCCCGCTTGACCGACTCGCGCAGCGACTCCAGTCCTCATCGGAGGTAGCTGATAGCACAGTACAGGCCGATGACGGGAGCATCGGTGTGAGGCAGGATCAGTCGGATCAGTCTGGCCAAAGCTCCTGCTTGCGTTCTTCAAAGCCGAGCACGCGTTTGCTATCGGTCCACCGTGCGACCTCGCCCTCCATTCCATCGGGGTCCTTGAAGGTCACAAGACGGACAGCGCCGAAATCTGTAATGGTCCCATCCGAAGCGCCTGCCTTCACCAGACGTCGCCTGACTTCCTGCAAGCGTTCTTCATCGTCTACCTTCAGCGC
>NZ_AZUX01000061.1:0-24185 GCF_000513915.1 Mesorhizobium sp. WSM2561 | reverse complement strand
GTCCGTTCCAATCGCGACCACGACATGCCGGAAATCCTGCACGCCGAGACGCCGCAGGACGTCGGCGTTGGAGCTGTCGGCTTCCACCACATGGGTGAGCTGGCTTGACCAGCTCTGGACGAGTTCAGCACTCTCGTCGATGGCCAGAACATCGTGACCGAGACGGACGAGGGACTGGGCAACGGCGCCGCCGAAGCGGCCGAGGCCGATGANGACGACGCCGTCACCCTGAGATGTGCTTTTAGCCAACGATTGGGCGCTCCTCTGGATAGCGGAAGGGTTCATTGCGTTCGCGCAGCGCGAGCGCGCTGGCAATAAGGATACGCCGCCGTCCGTCTGTTCTCTGAAAAAGGGACACGTTCGCGCCACCCAAAGACCCCGTTCATCAGGATTGAAGGCAGCGTTGTCGATCAGGTCGGTGCCTTGGCGGACGAGGCGCTGCGAAACGGTGTTGGACTATTCGTCGTACCCGGTGCCCTGCATGCAGCGGGAAAGGCGACCGCCAGCGACGTATCGGCGACAGCTGTTGTTCTCGTCGACCTCGATGAGGGGGACATCGACGCCAAGGCTGCACATCTTGCCCGGCATTTGGGAAGTCCCACACTCGATGTGCTGTCGGGTGGCAATACCGAAGAAGGCGCTGCCAAGAGGCATCTTTACTGGCGCCTTGCCGACGTCGCACGCGGCGAACAGATCGCCGGGGTATGCCGCCTGCGGTCGCGGCTCGCCACACTTGTCGGGGCCGACCCGGCCTTCGGCAGCGCCCACCAGCCAGTGCGGATCGCCGGAAGCGTCCATGGCAAGCACGGCATCCTGTCGCCGGTGACGATTAGGGACATCAACGCAAATCGCTATGACCTCTTCAGTCTGATCGAACTGGCTGGAATCTTCCTGGCTTCCCGGGCCTCTCCGCCAAGGAACAATTGAAGGCGGGATTCAGTGCTGATCGCCACTCGGTCTCGGAGCTTCTGAGGCTTCCGGTTCGGGAGGGAAGTGTCGACGGGATAACCCGGTTCGAAGCCCTGTCCATTGTGATCGGGCACTTCGTAAGAGAGGCGCGGCTCGGTAGGATCTCGCTGGCAGAAGCCTGGGACAAGGTCCGGGAATACAACACCCGGCTGGTCATTCCATCATGGCCCGAAGAACGGCTGAAGGACGAGTTCCGTTCTCTCCAGTATAAAGATGGCCTTTGGCATGGCGGGCCTAGCAACGTCCCCGGAGCCGATTCCGTGTCGAGCTTTTCGTCGGTTACAGAAGACGCTTTGGCGGATCGCTTCTCGGAACAAAGCGCCAGCGACTGGCGGTGTGTCGCCGGCTGGAGCGGCTGGCTCAAGTGGGTTGGCACCCGATGGCAGCTCGATTCGGCTGACGAGGTGTTCGAAGTGATACGGCAAATTTGCCGGGCCGCGGCAGTCAGCGCGCAGGCGGCCGATATTCGGCGCATTCGCAGCGACCGGATCAGAGCCGTCGAGCGGATCGCCAGGAGCGATCCACGCCACTCGGCCCTTCCGGAAGAGTTCGATCCCGACACGATGCTGCTGAATACTCCTGCAGGAACGGTGGATCTCCGGACGGGAGAGATTGGACCTCATCTGCGTGCAGCGGCGATGACGCGACAGACCGCAGCCTCGCCCGGCAGGAATTGTCCCATGTGGGAAGAATTCCTCGATGAGATCACAGGTGGCGATCCCGCTCTCCTCGCCTATCTCGCCCGGGTCGCGGGTTACTGCCTCAGCGGCGACACCTCAGAGCAGGTTTTCTTTTTCCTTCACGGCGCGGGGGCCAACGGGAAGTCGGTCTTCCTGTCGGTGCTCGCAGATGTTCTCGGGGACTATGGCGTCACGGCTCCGCTCGAAACCTTCATGGCCGGCAAGGGCGAGCGTCACCCGACAGATCTCGCAGGGCTGAGAGGCGCACGCCTGGTTACGGTCAACGAGACCGAAAGCGGCCGGGCATGGGCGGAAAGCCGCATCAAGTCGATTACGGGGGGCGACAAGCTGCGCGTGCGCTTCATGCACCGCGATTTTTTCGAGTTCCAGCCCACCTTCAAACTCCTCATCGCCGGCAATCATCGTCCCCGCCTTTCAGGTGTTGGCGAGGCCATGCGGCGGCGCCTCCACCTGGTGCCCTTCGAGGTGACGATCCCGCCCGAGCGCCGGGACAGGCAGCTCCTGTTGAAGCTGAAGACCGAGCGCGATGGCAGCCTGGGCTGGATGCTGGAAGGTTGCGCTGACTGGCTCAATACTGGGCTTGCCCCGCCAGCATGTGTTGTCGACGCGGCGCACGAGTATTTCGAAGGCGAAGATGACATCGGCCAGTGGATCGACGAGGAGTGCCAGCGCGATCGTTCCAAGTCCGCCGCCGCATCTGCTCTTTTTGCGAGTTGGGCTGGCTGGGCAGATCGCCACGGATTGGAGCGCGGATCGCTGCGTGACCTTGGAGAGGCTTTAAAGGCCCGAGGCTTTGAACCGAAGCGGTCCGCGAGATCGCGAGGCTGGCAGAGTATCGTCCTGATGCGTGTACCCGGCGCCAGCGTTCGGGGGGATGCGTCATGAATCCGATCTCGCCCGACCGGCTTACCGCGGCCGAGCGCCTGGCCGAACTAGGCACCATCCCGGCAGGCGGCGTCAGGCGTCTGCGAGCGCGACAGTCAAGCAGACTATCTGGCGAGCGGGAGAATAGTTTCGTGGACTTCACCGCCAACCAGAGCGGTCATGCAGCCGAACTCGAACCGGCGGAGAATGACTCGTGACGGAGATGCTGATCGGCAGACTGGCTGCATTAAAGACGATGGACATCGTTGCCCTGAAGAAGATGTGGCGGGACCTCTTCGCCTCCGAACCGCCGCCCTACAATCGCAAGTTTCTGGAGAGCAGGCTAGCCTACCGGGTACAGGAACTCGCCCATGGCGGGCTGAAGCCGGAGACACTGAAACGGCTGGCTGCACTGGCCGAAGATCTAGAGCCCCGCTCGCGCTAACCGACCCATCTCCGGCACCAGGCTGATGCGCGAATGGCAGGGGGTGGAGCATTGCGCGACGGTCCTGGCCGACAGCTACGAATATGATGGCAGGCCCTACAAGTCGCTCTCGGCAATCGCCCGCGCGATCACCGGCACACGCTGGAACGGCCTGGTCTTTTTCGGCCTGAAGAGCCAGAGGGGGAGGGCGCAATGAACGTGCACTCACCCGACAAAAAGCAGGTGGTGCGAAAGCTGCGCTGCGCCGTCTATACGCGAAAGTCGTCGGAGGAGGGGCTCGACATGGAGTTCAACTCCCTCGACGCCCAGCGAGAGGCCTGTGAGGCTTACGTCGCCAGCCAGCGGGCTGAGGGATGGGTTCTGGTGCCTGATCGCTATGACGATGGCGGCATCTCCGGCGCCACCCTGGAACGCCCCGGCCTGAAGCGGCTGCTGCGCGATGTCGATGCCGGCCTGGTCGACGTGGTGGTGGTCTACAAGATCGACCGGCTCTCGCGGGCGCTCACCGACTTTTCCCGGCTGGTCGAGCTGTTCGAGGCGAACAACGTCACCTTCGTATCGATCACCCAGAGCTTCAACACCACGACCTCCATGGGCCGGCTGACGCTGAACATCCTGCTTTCGTTCGCCCAGTTCGAGCGCGAGGTCATCGGCGAGCGCATCAGGGACAAGTTCGCTGCATCCAGGCGAAAGGGCATGTGGATGGGTGGCAACGTTCCATTTGGCTACCGGGTCGAGAACCGCAAGCTTCTGATCCAAGAGGATGAGGCGGCCATTGTGCGCTCGATCTTCGAGCGATTCCTGCTGATAGGTTCGGCAACCATCCTGGCGCGAACGTTGAACGCGGAGGGTCTCAGGTGCAAGAACGGGAAGGCCTTCGACAAAGGCCTGCTCTACAAGCTCCTCGGCAACCGGGTCTATATGGGCGACGCGGTGCACAAGGGCGCCAGCTATCCCGGCGAGCATCAGCCTATCATCAGCCTGGACCTTTGGGACAAGGTTCGCTCGATCGTGGCGGAAAGCCCGAGCAAGCGGGCCGGACAGAGCCGCAGGCAGACGCCAGCCTTGCTGAAGGGGCTGATCTTTGCTCCGAGCGGCTACGCCATGACACCTGTCCATACCCGCAAGAAGGGAAAGCTCTACCGCTACTACGTCACCACGAGCGTGCAGAAGCTTGGACCGGAGACATGCCCGGTCCGCCGTGTGCCGGCAGGCGAGATCGAGGCTGCGGTCACCGATCAGCTTCGGGCGCTGCTTCGAACGCCCGAGATGATCGTAAAGACCTGGATGGTCACGCGAAAGGACAATTCCGACATCACTGAAACTCAGGTCCGTGAAGCCCTCGTCCAGTTGGATCCACTCTGGGATGAGCTCTTCCCGGCCGAGCAGGCCCGCATCGTCCAGCTGCTGGTCGAGCGGGTGGATGTCGCCGTCGAGGGCATTTCCATCCGGCTTCGCACCGAAGGCATGGCCAGCCTCGCGACGGAGCTGCGACAGCCGCCGGAGCATAGGAGGACTGCATGATGCCGTCGGAGGCCAAATATGCCGAACTCAGCCCTGACGGCAAATCGCTCACCGTCCATCTGCCGCTGACCTTGCGCAAGCGTGGTGGCCGCAAGATCATCATCTCGCCCGCCGGCGCACAGCAATGGACCCCAGCACGGCCACGCATAGACAACACTTTGATCCGGGCGGTGGCGCGGGCGTTCCGGTGGAAACACATGCTGGAAACAGGCGAGTTCGCCACAGTGATCGAACTTGCCGCGGCCGAAAGGCTTGACCGCTCCTTCGTATCCCATGTGCTCCAGTTGACGCTGCTCGCGCCCGATCTGGTCGAAGCCATAATCGACGGACGGCAGCCCGTGGGGGTTCAGCTCCAGGCGCTCGTCAGGGGTTTGCCCGTCGAATGGGAACGGCAACGGGAGTTGATGGCTAGTTCCTGCTGACAATCTTCTCTGCGGCCGCCCTCAGAGAAGCCAGGCCAGCGACTGGCGAAGTAATGTCGTCCCATCCTTGTGGAACCACCGGCCATGGCTGAAGATCACGCGCTTTGGCTGGAAAGCCACGAGGCGCTCCGCGGCCGCCTTCGCCTGCTCATGCTTCCGTTTGATGATCATCCGCAGGTAAATGGGGGCCTTCCCCCCAGGTGCCGTGACGCCTAAGAGGCGCGCCGCCGGCCTGATGATGAACGGCAGCTTTTCCGGCTCGAGATTCAGAACTAGATCCGTAAGCACCATAGTTCGGCTGTTCTTGTGATAGAATGCGACTTCGGTGAACCTACCGGCTCCTGGAACGACAACCTGATCGAGATCTTTCGACCAGGCGTCCGGCGCCGCAGCGGCCAGATCGTGATCGATCCTGACGCCGGCCCGGCGGACCTTTGCCAAATGGCGCAAGCCCGGAACGGCCCAAGTCGGCGCTCCCTGCACATGGTCCTGCCACTCCTTGAGGAAGGTCCAGTGTGCACTGTTTGGCGCAACCAGATGCAGTATCGGGCCAATCTGCTCGAGCTGCTCTCTCAGCTCAAAAGCGAACCGTGTTGGTGAATGCAGCAGGAGACCGCCATTCCCGAGCTGGATAACCGTCATGCGCACCGGGACTGGAATGCCCATCACGCTCAGCGGTCCGCTGTCGACGATCCAGACCCCCGGAGCGACAGGCTTGGCGACATCAAGAGGAGGGTAGGTGGCGTCTTCGGGCTTCATGGTTGTGCTCCAATTTAGCTTGGAGCTGGCGCAACACACTTCGAGAGGATCTGTTCCGGGGAAATGCGTGACGGCCTAGTTCGTCTGCTGGCCAAAGCAAATCATTATGTTGCAACGGACCAACGGCAGCTTTGCGCCGCATGGCCGCCGTTGAAGTCGGGCTTGCCACAGCCCAATAGCGGCGTTGCCGGCGACCACCTGACGGTCGCAGTCGCGCCATATACCGGCCTTGAATTCGGATGGACTCGGAGCGTCGGGCAGCGCCAGAACTTCGTCCATTGTGACCGACAGCACGGGTCTGACCGCTCTCGCGGCTCTCGGAGCCGTGTCGCTCCTGCGACGAGCGTGCGGCCCCGCCGCGCGGGCTCGAAGCTAGGGGTGTGCTCTACAGCAGCGGACAGCCCGATCAGACAAATCAGACAGATTGCGCGATCAGATGAGCCCACTCCGCCGTGGCGCTACTGCCGGCTTCCAGCAAGGGTGAGCGCTCCGGTCCGGTCGGTCCGGGCATTCTCTAATTCTAATCGCGGTGAAAGGTCAGAAGGTCGGAGAGATGGGTAGAGGAAGAATAGGCCAGAGTTCGGACTGGCCGGACTGGACCACCCACGCGGCATCCTTGTCACCTGGGGTGAGCGTAACCGACCGCACGCTCGAAGCTGGCGGGGAAATCCACTCGACTCGGCTTGCCGCGATTTTGGTCGATCTCGCGTGCCACCGGCTGATGGGCAGGTGAAGCCGGCTTTTCCCAAGCTTGTGGTACTGATCAGTCGCGCAGTGTGATGCTACTCAGGTTGGGGGGCGGTCATGGACCGGAAGCTCGCAGCCATTCTTGCCGCGGACGTCGTCGGTTACTCCGCGCTGATGGAGCAGGACGAACAGGGCACATTCGAGCGTCTCAAGGCGGGCCGCAAGGAACTGTTCGAACCCGAGATCGCCCGCCACCATGGCCATATCTTCAAGCTAATGGGAGACGGCCTGCTGGCAGAGTTCTCCAGCGTTGTGGACGCGGTAGAATGCGCCGTGGCCCTCCAAAGAGGCCTCGCGGAGCGCAACGCGGCCGTTCCCGAAGATCAGCGCTTCGCGGTGCGTATCGGCGTCAATCTTGGCGAAGTAATCGTCGATGGCGAAGACCGCTTCGGCGAAGGAGTCAACATAGCCGCGCGCCTGGAGCAGATCGCGGAGCCTGGCGGCATCTATGTGTCCGGCAAGGTGGCCAAGGAGGTAGAGAAGAAGTTTGCATTCGCCTTCGAGGCCATGGGCGAGCAGCGTGTGAAGAACATCGTCGAGCCCGTGGCGGTCTACCGGGTGAATTTGCATGGCCAGCCTCGGCGCCGCCTGCTCAAAGCGCGTCGCTTGCGCAACCGATGGCTAATGCCGGCGGGGTTGGCTGTCTTTGTGGCGGTGACCGCCGGCGCCGTTCTTGGCATTCAGGGCTGGTGGAAATCATCGGGCGCGGCTTTCGATGAGGCGTCGATTGCCGTCTTGCCGTTCGACAACCTCGGCGGTGATCCCAAATGGGAAAGGATCGCTGACGGGATAACAGAGGACATCATCACCGACCTGTCCCAATCAGACCATGTTCTCGTCATTTCACGCCACTCGACCAACGCCTACAAGGGCAAGTCCGTGGACGTTCGCCAGGTCGGCGCCGATTTGGGCGTGGGATATGTTCTCGAGGGCAGCGTGCAAGCGAGCGGCGATCGCGTTCGCATCACGGCGCAGCTTGTTGACGCTGCCACAGGCGAAGACCTTTGGTCCGAGCGCTACGATCGAGCGGACGAGGACATTTTCGCGGTGCAGAGCGACGTCACGGCGAAGATCGCAAATACCTTGGGGTCCGTCGGCGGTGTCATTCGAAAAGCGCAATTCAAACTCGTCCAGCATAAGCCGCCCAACAGTCTGACGGCTTATGATAACTATTTGATGGCCGATGAGGTGGCCTTCCGCCCGGTCGGGGGTATCACCAAGGATGGGTTGATCGAAGGAGAGAAGCTGTTCCACAAGGCTATCGAACTCGATCCGCATATGGCGCGGGCCTACGTCGGCTTGGCCCTTGTGTATAGTTACATGTATGGCTATGGCTTTGCTGATGCTCCTCAGCAGGCACTGTCAAAGCAGCTGGAGGCTGCCCGAAAAGCCGTGGAGCTCGATCCCAACAACAATAAGGCCCATGGCGTTCTCGGCCAGGCCCTCGCCTGGAATGGTGAGTGGGCGCAAGCGCTTGTCGAGTTTGACAAGGCGGAAGCCCTTGCGCCAAACGACGCCGACACTCTTGCGGTGATTGCCATGAACATTAATGCAGCGGGCGAGGAAGAAAATGCACGGGCGGTCCGCCTCATGGAGCGAGCGGTTTTGCTGAATCCTCACTACCCGAACTGGTATAATATTGGTCTTTACTGGTCATATTTCTTTGACGAGCAGTTCGATAAATCACTCGAATATATAAAGCGTTACCAGAACCCCTCAATAAACGAGCTATCATTTACTGCTATGCTGTATGGTTACCTGAACCAGCCGGACGAGGCGAAGAAAGTAGCTGAGGAGGTGCTCAAACAGGACCCCGGGTGGACCGGAGAGAAGTTTCTCACCAAGTGGGGAGTAGCCAACGGGCACTATTCCGAGCTGATTGCAGAAGGCGCACGAAAGGCCGGACTCCGGGCCTGCGCTACCGCGGCGGAGCTCAAAGACAACCCCAACATGATCCACGTGAAATCGTGCGACGAAGAGCGCGCCAAGGCGGCAGCGGGCTGATCTAGCGCGTAGTCGGAATGAAGCCGCTCCGCCCAAAGCGTGAGCGAGCGCCGCCGGTCCGGATTCGAGGCAGGTCGGCGAAGGGGCAGAGTTGGCGCAAGGCAGTCCGCGCTATGTTGGACGCGAAGGTCGGCTTTCTAGCCCCTCGTCCCGGAAGCCGCCCTTCGGCTTTCGGCCCTAGGCTGCCGAGCAGCAACGCGCCTCATCTCGATCATTCCGCCGGCCGTTGCCGCATCGCTTTGATCATATCGCGGTTCGCTCCCGCAAGGCGCGAGAGCAGCAAATGGTGACAAGCCGCCGCCGTGGCGTTCTTCCCCGCGGGCGGCCGCGAAGGACTGGCTGGCAAACCGCCGGCGACCTGTCACTGCTGCCGTGCGGCACAGCGTGCTAGGAACCATTCTAAACGTCATGACGAGGATTCCGCCTTGCCCGCCGTTCCTGCCCGCATCCTGCCGACGATCGTCATCTCGGCATGTCGACGGCCAACATCTACCGTTTCTTCGCCTCCAAGGTTGAGATCCACCAGGCGGTTTGCGGCCGTATGCTCGCTACCTGCTACCAACTGACCTACGACGCCTGCCATAGTCCCGGAACGGCCAGCGAAAGGCTGCGCCGCTACGTGCAGACGCATTATCAGTGGACCCGCGACACCATGCTCGACCAGGAGAAGGTGCACGAAATGGTCGTCGTCGCCATCGAGCGCGATTGGCATGTCATCGAGAAGCATATCGACAGGATCCGCGGCTTGGTCGAGGAGGTGATCCGCGAGGGAATCGCGGCCGGCGAGTTTGCCGACCAGGACCCGGAAGTCGCTTCGCGGTGTTTCGGCGCCGCTATCATCACCCTGTGCCACCCGCAGATGGTCGCCCAGTGTCTTGCCAAGAACAACCGGGCGATGCCGGACGAGCTTATCGAGTTTGCCATCAGGGCTTTGAAGAAATGACCGGCGGCGTCCGCCGGGCGTCGACAATCCATCTCCAGTTCGGGAGTACGCAAGTGTCTTTGTCCAAATCCATCATGAACAGGTTGCCGGCCATTGGTCCGGTTCTGGTCGTCGTCGCGGCGCTTGGGCTCGCCGGTTGCTCGCAGGAAAAAGTGGAAGTCAAGGACATCGTCCGGCCGGTCAAGGTCGTCGAGATCGCCAAGGCGAACGATACCCGTGAGCTCTCCTACTCCGGATCGGTGCGCGCCCGCACCGAAATGAATCTCGGGTTCCGCATCAACGGCAAGATCACCGAGCGCCTTGTCGACATTGGCCAGCGCGTGAAGCCGGGCGACGTTCTGGCCCGCATCGATCCCGCCGACTACGACCTTTCGGTCAACAGTGCCGAGGCCAGCCTCGAGGCCGCCGAGCGGCAGGTCGAGACAACGGGCCTTGCCCGCCGTCGTGCCGAACAGCTGTTTGACAAGAACTTCGCCTCGAAATCGCAGCTCGAACAGGCGACGCTCAGCTATGATCAGGCGGTCGCCACCCGCAATTCCGCCCGCTCAGCGCTTGACCAGGCGAAGAACCAAGTCCTCTACACCGACCTCAAGGCGGACAGGAATGGCATCGTCACGTCAGTCGCCGCCGATGTCGGTCAGGTGGTCGGCTCCGGCACGCCGGTTGTGACCGTTGCCGTCGATGGCGAAAAGGAAGTGCTGATCGCCGTGCCGGAAACGGATATCGCCCAGTTCAAGCCGGGCAAGGACGTCAAGGCAAGCTTCTGGTCCGACGAAGCGCTGACGCTCGACGGCAAGGTCCGTGAAGTCGCCGGCAGCGCCGATCAGCAGTCGCGTACCTTTGCCGTTCGCGTCAGCCTGCCCAACGATCCGCGCGTGCTTCTCGGCATGACCGCGAATATCGAGGCTTCGGCCGCCAACAACAGCTTGCAAAGCGTATCGGTCCCGTTGAGCGCGCTGGCGCAAAAAGACGGCCAGCAGATCGTCTGGACCGTGGACCGCAACGGCGAGACCGTCCATGCGCGTCCGATCAAGGTCGCCGAGTTCACCGCCGACGGCGTGCATGTTGCCGAAGGATTGAAACCCGGCGATGTCGTCGTTGCGGCGGGCACGCAATTCATGACCGAAAATCTAAAAGTCAAGCTGGCCGGCGATGCGGTGCAGCAGTCAGCATCGGCGGACGATGATGGCGACGCCGTCAAGCGCGTGCGCTGACGGCCAGGCAGAAAACGGCTTTTCCTCGCATCGGCGCAAGCCGCGAGTCAAGCGGTTCACGGTTTCCGGGCGGCAGGCACCCGATTGTCGAGACGTCAGGTCGATGTAACCCCCCGACATCGATCCTAGCGCCCCACCGCGATGAGTGTCTCTCCGCTCGGAAAGCCTCGCCGCCCGGAAGCCAGCATTAGAAGCTCCGTGGGCATGCCATGTGCGTGCGCTGACGATCAGACAGATGGACTGGCGCTATGACCACCGATACCACCGACACCAATGAAAAACGGCCCTTCAATCTTTCGCGCTGGGCGATCGGGCACCCGAGCATTGCGCGGTTCCTGTTCGGCCTGATCATCGTTGCCGGTGCGCTCGGCCTGATGCGCATGGGCCAGAAGGAAGATCCGGATTTCACCTTCCGCGTCATGGTCGTCCAGGCGGTCTGGCCCGGTGCCTCGATCCAGGAGATGGAGGACCAGGTCGTCAACAAGATCGAGCGCAAGCTGCAGGAAACGCCGCATCTCGATTTCGTCCGTTCCTACACGCGCGCCGGCAGCGCCATCATCACCTTGCAGGTGGAAGGCGACACCAATCCGACCCAGGTCGCGGATGCCTTTTACCAGGTACGCAAGAAGGTCGGCGATATCGCCAATGAGCTGCCCCAGGGGCTGCTTGGGCCTTACTTCAACGACGAATTCGGCGACACTTTCATCACCCTCCATTCGATCAGCGGCGATGGCTACAGCTATCCCGAACTGAAGAAATTGGCCATCCAGGCGCGTGACATGCTGCTGACCACGCCCGGCGTCGAGAAGGCCGTGATCATCGGCGACCAGCCGGAAAAACTCTATATAGATGTTTCGTCCAAGGTGCTTGCCGAGCGCGGCCTGACACTCACCGATCTGCAGAACGCGATCAAGGGCCAGAACAATGTCGATCCGGCAGGCTCGGTCGACACCGGCCAGCGCTCTGTGCGCATCTCGGTCGAAGGCAGCGTGACGGAGGCGGCCGACATCCGCGAACTTCGCCTGCGCGCCGGCAACCAGGTGACGCGCCTCGGCGACATCGCAACCGTGACCACAGGTCTCGAGGATCCCTATCAGCGCAAATACCGCTTCAACGGCCAAGACAGCGTCCAGGTCGGCGTCGTCATGGCCAAGGGCTTCAACGTCACCGACGTCGGCAAGGAGGTCGAGGCGACCTATCACCGCTTCGAAGAGGCCTTGCCCTACGGCGTTTCGGTCGATCAGATCGCCGACCAGCCGGAAGTCGTGCGGGGCGCGGTGAGCGAGTTCATGACGGCGCTCGGCGAGGCGCTGCTGATCGTGCTTGTCGTTTCGTTCCTGACGATCGGCTGGCGTTCGGGCCTGGTGATCGCAATCACCATTCCGCTCGTTCTGGCCGCCACCTTCGCCATCATGTACGAGATCGGCATCGATCTGCAGCGCATTTCGCTTGGCGCGCTGATCATCGCGCTCGGCCTGCTTGTCGACGACGCGATGATCGTCGTCGAAATGATGGAACGCAAGCTCGAGGAAGGAATGGTCAAGATCGAGGCGGCGAGCTTCGCTTACACCTCGACGGCCTTCCCGATGCTGACCGGCACGCTGATCACCACCGCCGGCTTCATCCCGGTCGGCTTCGCGGCTTCGACGGCCGGCGAATATGTGCGCACGCTGTTCTACGTCGTCGGCATCGCGCTGGTCGTCTCCTGGTTCGTGGCGGTCTATTTCACGCCGTGGCTTGGTCATATGATCCTCAAGCAGCGAAAACACGCCGGCAGCCATCACGATGTCTTCGACACGCGCTTTTATCGCCGGCTTCGCGCCACCGTCAGCTGGTCCGTGCGCCACCGCATCATCGTGCTGGTCATGACGCTGGTGACCTTCGTCACCAGCCTGTGGGTGTTCCAGTTCATCCCGCAGAATTTCTTCCCGCAGTCGTCGCGTCCGGAAATCCTTGTCGACCTCTGGCTGCCGGAAGGCACCAGCATCAAGGAAGTCGAGACGCAGGCCAAGGCGCTCGAAACCAGGATGATGGACGACAAGGACAAGCGCTTCATCGCCACCTATATCGGCGAGGGCGCGCCGCGCTTCTTCCTGCCGCTCGACCAGCAGCTTCGCAATCCGAACTTTGCCCAGCTTCTGGTGATGGCCAATGACGAACCGGCCCGCGAGCGGCTGATCGCCAAGCTGCGCACCATTCTGGCCGAGGATTTTCCGTCGGTCCGTGCCAAGGTCGACCGCCTGTTCCTTGGGCCGCCCACCGGCTGGCCGGTGCAGATGCGCGTCATGGGCCCGGATCGCCAGGAGGTGCGCCGCATCGCCGACGAGGTGAAGGCGAAGTTCCAGGCAAATCCGCTGCTCGGCGCCGTCCACGACGACTGGCTGGAGCCGGTGCCGGAGATGAAGCTGGTGATCGACCAGGATCGCGCCCGTGCGCTCGGCGTCACCTCGCAGCGCATCCGCCAGATGCTGCAGGCGACCATGTCGGGAGCGCCGCTCGATGATTTCCGCGACGGCGAGGAGACGGTTTCGATCGTCGCCCGCGAGCCGGAGGCAAGTCGCCACCTGCTGTCGGCGGTCGACTCGATCTCTGTCCCGACGGATTTCGGTGGCTTCGTGCCGCTGTCGCAGGTCGCCAAGGTCGTCCCGGTGCTGGAGCAAGGCGTTGAATGGCGGCGCGACCGCCTGCCGACCATCAGCGTGCGCGCCACGCTGCCGGACGGCGTGCAGTCGAACGATGTCGTCATGAAGATGTACAGCGAGATGCAGGGCCTGCGCGACGGTCTGGCGCCCGGCTACAACATCGAGATCCAGGGCGGCGCCGAGGATTCGGCCGAAAGCCAGGCCTCGATTGCAGCGAAAGCTCCAATCATGCTGGCCGTCATCGTCGTGCTGCTGATGATCCAGCTGCAGCACTTCGGCAAGGCGATGCTGGTGCTGGCGACCGGTCCGCTCGGCATCATCGGTGCTGCGGCGGCACTTTTGATCAGTGGCGCGCCGTTCGGCTTCGTCGCCATTCTCGGCGTCATCGCGCTGCTTGGCATCATCATGCGCAACTCGATCATCCTGGTCGACCAGATCGACCAGGACATCGCAGCCGGCATGGAACGCTCGGAGGCCATCATCGGCTCGGCAGTCCGCCGTTTCCGGCCGATCATGCTGACGGCGCTGACGGCGGTCCTGGCGCTGATCCCGATCTCGCGCGGCGTCTTCTGGGGGCCGCTCGCCTATGCCATGATGGGCGGCATCCTCGTTGCCACGGTGCTGACCATCCTCGTCCTTCCGGCAGGCTATGCCTTGTTCTTCGGCCGGGAGCGCAAGAAGGTCGAGGACGCGGCGCCGGCCGCCGAGCCGAAACGGGCGGAAAACGATGACCAGCCGCAACTGCCCCTGGCGGCCGAATAGGGCT
The DNA here is from genome assembly GCF_000513915.1 of Mesorhizobium sp. WSM2561. Classification (NCBI taxonomy): domain Bacteria; kingdom Pseudomonadati; phylum Pseudomonadota; class Alphaproteobacteria; order Hyphomicrobiales; family Phyllobacteriaceae; genus Mesorhizobium; species Mesorhizobium sp. WSM2561. The sequence continues at coordinate 10,185 of NZ_AZUX01000061.1, read as the reverse complement.
GTTGGCAGATGTGACGTCCAGGGGTTAAATCCGCCCACCGGCAGGAGCGCCGGAGGAGGACGTCATGACCATAGCTCAGGCACCGGTGGCGCTGCGCCGGCCGATCGACGGACGCCACCGCAAAATGTTCGTCGATGGCGCCTGGGTCGACGCCCGCTCGGGCAGGACCATGGAGACCCGCAATCCGGCCACCGGCGCGGTCATTGCCACGGTGCCGCGCGGCGACCGCCAGGATGTTGAGCTGGCGGTGGCCGCAGCGCGCAGGGCCTTCGACGGGCCGTGGAGCCGGTACAAGCCCTATGAGCGGCAGGTGCTGCTGCTCAGGATCGCCGATCTCTTCGAAAAGCACTGGGAGGAGATCAGCCGCTCGGACACCACCGACATGGGCATGCCGATCGTGCGCACCCTGGCCAACCGCGATCGTGTCATCGGCATGCTGCGCTATTATGCCGGCATGGCGACGTCCCTGCACGGCGAGACGATCGAGAACTCGCTGCCGGGCGAAATCGTCTCCTTTACGCGCAAGGAGCCGGTCGGCGTCGTCGGCGCCATCATCCCGTGGAACGCACCGACGGCGGCATCGATCTGGAAGATCGGACCGGCGCTGGCCACCGGCTGCACGGTGGTGCTGAAACCGTCGGAAGAGGCGCCGCTGACGCCGCTTCTGATCGCCGACATCATGAACGAGGCCGGCGTTCCGCCAGGCGTCGTCAACATCGTGACCGGCACCGGCGCCGAGGCAGGCGCCGCCCTTGCCGAGCATATGGGCGTCGACAAGATCGTCTTCACCGGCTCGACGGCAACCGGCCAGTCGATCGTCCGCGCCTCGGCCGGCAACCTCAAGCGCGTCTCGCTGGAGCTTGGCGGCAAGTCGCCGGTCATCGTCTGCGCCGACGCCGATCTCGACAAGGCGGTGCCGGTGGCGGCGATGTCGGTGTTCGCCAATTCCGGCCAGATCTGCATCGCCGGCTCGCGCCTGTTCGTCGAACGCTCCGTCCATGATCAATTCGTCGAGCGGCTGGCGACCTATGCCAAGGGTCTCAGGATCGGCGACGGCATCGATCCGGCGACCGAGATCGGCCCGCTCGTCTCCGAAAAGCAGCTGCAACGGGTCGCCTCGTATTTCGAGGCCGGCACGGCGGAGGGCGCGACCCTCGTCACCGGCGGTCAACGCCTCATGGAGGGTGCTCTGGCCGCCGGCAATTTCGTCGCGCCGACGGTGTTTGCCGGTGTCTCTGACGACATGAGGATCGCGCGCGAGGAAATCTTCGGGCCGGTGATTTCGGCGCTGCCGTTCGATACGCTCGATGAGGCGGTCGAGCGCGCCAACAACACGCCCTACGGTCTTGCCGCCGGGGTCTTCACCCGCAACGTCGCCACCGCCCACCAGCTGTCGCGAAAAATCCGCGCCGGCTCAGTCTGGGTGAACACCTATCACACCATCGATCCGGCCGTGCCCTTCGGCGGCTACAAGATGAGCGGCTACGGCCGCGAGGGCGGTGCCGAGCACCTCGACGAGTATCTCAACACTAAGGGCGTGTTCATCAAGATCGATTGAGCGCTCCGCCGAATAGGCCCTGAAACGAAAAACCCGCCTCGGCGGCGGGTCTTCGGTGTCAATCGGAACCATATCAAGACTTGGGTTCCTCGCCCCGGCGAAGCGGGGGAGAGGTGGCCGCGAAGCGGCCGGAGAGGGGGCTTTCGTAGAGCGCGGCTCCCCCTCTCCGTCTCGGCTTCGCCGAGCCACCTCTCCCATTTTCGTGAGAGCGAGGACCCCAAGCGGAGTGAATTATCGCGCGCTCAATCCTTTGAGGCGGACGTCAGATGACGAACAGCCAGTTGGCGAGCAGCATCACCACGACGCCGGCGATCAGCGTCAGGTAGGGCAGGATTCCCGCCTTTCTGACGGCGAGATCCGATGAATTCATGCCGAGATCAGTCAGCATGTGGTCGGGGAATTTGCCCTTGTCCTGGATGTAATGCCGGAAGCAGAACACCGGGATGATGAGGGCAGCCGTGATCAGCCCTGCCCACAGCGCCATCGGATTCCAGACCTTGGCGCCGGCGCCCATGAAGATCATGTTGACGTAGGAAAAGATGGCGCCGATGCCGAGCAGCCAACTCGGTGCCTTCCACGGCCGCGCGATATGGCCGTTGTCAATGCGATGGATCCAGCCGGCATTGAGGTTGAGGAAGTTGAAGATGATGTATCCGCAATTCGACACGGCGAGGATGAAGAAGAAGCTGGTTGCATCTGCCGAAGCGATGGCCAGCACGAACAGATTGAAGATCAGGTCGGTCCACATGGCGCGGGTCGGGGCGCCATGCTCGTTGACGTGGCTGAGATAGCGCGGCAGCCAGCCGTCGACCGAGCCCTGATAGAGCGTGCGCGAGGAACCCGCCATCGCCGTCATGATGCACAGCACCAGGGCCAGGATCATCAGCATCACCAGGAGGCTATGGATCAGCTGGCCGCCACCGACCATGCCGGCCAATGCGTCGGCAACGCCGGAGCCGTCGACGATCGGGGTCGCCAGCATGCCGTTCAAGCCGAGCACGCCCTGGAAGGTGAACGGCACCAGGATGAACAGCAGCATGCACAGCAGGCCGGAATAGAAGATCGCCTTGAAGGTGTCGGTGCCGGGAGTCTTGAACTCGGAGGTGTAACAGACGGCGGTCTCGAAACCGTAGGTCGACCAGGCGGCGATGAACATGCCGCCGAGAACTAGCGTCCAGCCGGCGATGTTCCACGCCCCGGGCTCGGGCGCATAGGCGGCCGCGAGCGGCACCAGCGGCGAGAAATTCGCCCAGTCGATCTGGCCGGTGACGATCGGCACGACGCCGACGATCAGCATCGGAATGATGACGAACAGGCCGATATATTTCTGCACATTGGCGGTGCCAAGGATGCCGCGATGCTGGATGGAGAAGATGATCAGCATCAGCACCGCACCGATGAAGAAGGTGGCGTTGAAGGTGAAGGAGACCGGGCCCAGCGTGTGGCCGTAGAGCGTCCAGTTGCGGATCGCCGGGGTGGCGGCCGCGCTCACCGCCGCGATGGCGTCGGCGGCACTGGTTCCCGTATTGGCGGCGATATAGGCGGCGACTTCCGGCGAGGTGTCGGTAAACAGCGGCACCGGCGCCAGCGCGTTGAGGATGTAGGCGGCGGCGATCGAGCAGCCGAGCGACAGCACCGGCGACCAGGCGAACCAGTTGCACCACACCGAAAGCGGCGCGATGAACTTGGAGTAACGCAGCCAGGCGGTGGCGCCATAGATCGAGGCGCCGCCGGACTTGTTCGGAAACAGACCGGCGATCTCCGCATAGGTGAAGGATTGCAGGAAGCCCATGATCATGGACATGGTCCAGATCAGGAAGGCCAGCTTCCCGGTCGTGCCGGCAATGCCGCCGATCGAAAACAGGACAAGGGCGGGAACGCCGCTTGCTACCCAGAAGGCGCCGCGCCAATCGATGTTGCGGTGCAGCTGCCCTTCGGCAGGCGGCACCAGGGCAGAGACTATCGTGCTCATTTACGTGAATTCCCCATTTTGATGTTCCCCATCGGCGACAGTCGACATTTCGCGATGCGTCACCGACGCACGCGTTGAACGACCTCAGGCGTTTTCCGCTCAGTAGTATTTTTTTCTTGGGAGTGAAGATCGACGCGTCACGCTTTCACGTCAAGCGTTTTTGTGAAGCTGTGCACATCGCACGCTCTTGCCTTCTCCCCTTGTGGGAGAAGGTGGCCTCGCGAAGCGAGGTCGGATGAGGGGTGATCCAGCTTGGCACCGACAGCATTCCGTCCAACACCACTCTTCCGTCTCGGCGCTGCGCGCCGATCCACCCTCTTCCACAGGGGGAGAAGGCAAGGGATGCTGCCGTCAGGAGCGCGGTCTGGTCTTTTGCGGATCGTAGTGGGCGAAGGCGACGACGCGCGCCGGAAGCCGCTTGCTGTGGCCGTCGAGCTTGCCGATCTCGACCTCGGTGCCGATCGCGGCATTGGTCACGTCGAGCCTGGCCAGCGCGATGTTCTTGTTGAGTAGCGGTGAGCGCATGGCGGAAGTGATCTCGCCGATTTGGGCGCGGCCGACATGAACGCAATCGCCATGCCCGACCGCGACATTGGCGTCGATGTCGAGGCCCACCAGTTTCCTCTGCGGGTTTTCCTTGCGCCGGATCAGCGCCTCGCGGCCGATGAAATCGTCGGTCTTGCTCTTCAGCGGCACGGTGAAGCCGATGCCGGCCTCGAACGGATCGGTCAGGTCGGAAAATTCATAGCCGGCAAAGATCAGCCCGGCCTCGATGCGCACCATGTCGAGCGCCTGCAGCCCCATCGGCTTCAAGCCATGCGGCTGGCCGGCCTGCCAGATCGCGTCGAACACCTTTTCGGCGTCGCGCGGATGGCACCAGATCTCGTAGCCGAGCTCGCCGGTATAGCCGGTGCGCGAAACGACGATCGGAATGCCGTTGCCGCCGCCGATGCGGGCGACGGCGAAACGGAACCATTCGAGTTCCTCGATCGACGGCTGCAGCGGCGAGGTCCAGATGATCTCCTTCAGGATGTCGCGGCTCTTCGGTCCCTGCACGGCGACATTGTGCATCTGGTCGGTCGACGAGCGCACCAGCACGTTGAGGCCGAGGCTCGTCGCGGTGTCGCGCAGCCATTCGCCGGACAGATCGTCGCCGCCGACCCAGCGGAAATTATCCTTGCCGAGCCTGAGCAGCGTGCCGTCGTCGATCATGCCGCCATGCTCGTAGCACATGGCGGAATAGACCACCTGGCCGACCCCGAGTTTTTTCACGTCGCGGGTCAGCGTGTATTGCAGCAGCGCTTCGGAATCCGGGCCGGTGACCTCGAACTTGCGCAGCGGCGACAAGTCCATGATGACGGCGGCCTGCCGGCAGGCCCAGTATTCGTCGATCGGGCCCTCTTTTGCGAAGGCGTTGGCCAGCCAATAACCCCTGTACTCGACGAAGTTGCGGGTGTGCTTGGCAAAGCTCGAATGAAATGATGTCTCGCGGGTCATTTTCGGTTCCGAATCGGGCGTCATGCGTCTGGCGATCGCTCGCGAGAATTTATGCTTACCGGAATAGGTCCGCACATGGATGTCGGTCAGGTTCCAGCCATTGGCCGGCGTCGTGTCGTCGGGACAGGCGGACGACACGCAAACGATGTCGGTAAGCGCCCGCAGCAGCACATAGTCGCCCGGCCGCGACCATGGCTCGTCCGACACCATGACGCCATGCGCGTCGATCGCCGTATTGAAGAAGAAATTGATCGCCATCCAGCCGGCGCGGGGGCTCACTCCCTTGTCCGCGAGCGCGCGGTTGAAATTCTCCGAGCAGTTGGGATGACCGGGATAGCCGATGTCGTCGTAATATTTGGCGGCGCAAGCGAGCGCGAATGCATCGTGCCGGCCGCAGGTGTCCTGCACCACCTCGACCAGCGGCTCCATGTCCTGGTCGTAATATTTCGAATGCAGGCCTGGCATCGGATAGCTCGAACCCATCAGCGTGCGGGTCGTCGTCACGTCGAGCGGATGGTCGCGTCCCTTGTCGAGCTTGCGGGCCGAAAAGCACTGGAAGTCGGTGCATTGGCGCCCGTCGACATCGATGATCTGCAGATAGTCACCCGCCTTGACGAAGTAGGCTTCCGCGGTCGCCGAATGGACGCGCAAATCGAGCACCGGGTCGGCCAGCGGGTCGCCAAGCCTGGACTTCGCCGTCGGATGGATTGTGGCACGGCGCACGATGACGCTGAGCGGCGTTGCCGTGTCGTGGCCGTCGACCGGCATCGGCCCGCCCGGGGCGGCGATCAGCATCGAGGCGTCGCGCGCGACGACAAAACCCTGTTCGGTGCCGGCAGCGGTGGCGCCGCCGAAGATGCGAACCGCCTTTGCCTGGTCGAGCTGCACCTGGCGTCGCTCGAGCCCCCGGCGCAAGGACGCGAGGCTGTCGTCGCCATCGGCCAGCAGCGCCTTGATGCCGGCGGCGTTGCTGTTCGACTTCTCGCCTAAAATGGTGGGGTCGGTAGCGCCGCTCTTGTCCCATGCCAGCAGCTCGCAAGCCTGGCCGCCTTCCACATTACGCACCGTGAGCATATCGCCGGCCTCGACATCGATGAGCACCGCGCCATTGCCTTGAACGCAATAGCGCTCCATGCCGGCTGGCAGCGCCATCTGGCCGGGCCGCAGGATGAGGCTCGGTCGTGGCGGTCCGGCGGCGACGGCGGGGTAGGGCGACTGGCTCATCTCGACCCGGGTCTCAAGAAACAAGTTTGCCTGTGCGTAAAATTATTTTCGCGGCAAGAATAGCAGTGCGTGTCGGTTTGGCAAGGCGAAGGTGGTGCGCGGCGCCTCTTCCTTCTCCCCTTGTGGGAGAAGGTGAATCGGCGCGTAGCGCCGAGACGGAAGAGGGGTGTTGGATGGAATGCTGTCGGTGTCAAGCTGGAACACCCCTCATCCGACCTCGCTTCGCGAGGCCACCTTCTCCCACAAGGGGAGAAGGGAAGGTGCGAACAACCGCTACGCCAGTTCCCCTGAATACCCGATGTCGACGCCATACTCGGCGGCTGCGTCGAGCATCGTGTGCCACAGGCTTTCGGCGAAACTTGCAAACACCAGAAGGTTGAACACCGCCTGCCCGTCCGGCCGGTCATTGCCACGCCAGAGATTGACACTGCTGTGGTCGATCGATGTGGCAGTAGCGGCGTCGATCGGAAACGCCGTCGGGTGCAGATCGAGCGACGACAATTTCGCCAGCATGGCGCGCGCCTTGGCTCCCGAGACGCTGATCAGGGCGCGCGCATGCGACTGGTCCGACAGCGAGGCGGATTGCGAGAAAGCTTGTCTCAAAATGTCGATCGCGTGCTTGCCGCCCTTGGACAGGACGAGGAACTGGTCCGGTCCCGACCAGATGAGCGTCACGTCCGATGCGCTGGCGGCCTTCGGCAGATCCGGAGCCGCCATGCCGAAACGGGTTTTCACAGCGCTTGCCAGTTCCGCCTGTTTGCCGCGCCGCGCCATCACCTGGATCAGGTCGAAATTGCGAGCTTCAGTGAGCGAAATGCCCGGCGCGACGTCGCGCGCGCCATGGGCGCCCACGACAAGTGCGTGCTCCAGCGGACTGCGAGAAAGCCACGAAAACTCAGCCACGCTGGCGCCCTCCATCCGGATCGTAGAAGACGGGATTGCACAGCTCGACATCATAGTCTTGACCACGCAGCGGATCGTGCGCATGGACGATCTCGCCGATGCGCTCGCGACCGCGCTCGATAAGCGCCAGCCCGATCCACTGGTCAAGCGTCGGCGAGAAACAGACCGAGGTGACATATCCCTGGTCGTTGGCAGAATCCGGTATCTCGCCTTTCGGAACGACATGCGCGCCGGAGCGCAGGCGGCGCGCTCTGTCGGTCGGCTTGATGCCGACCACGACCTGCCGATCCGGTGCGACCAGCGCCTCGCGTCCGGCCATGACGCGGCCGACAAAATCCTTTTTGGTCGACATCATCTTGCCCAAGCCGAGATCGGCCGCGGTCGTCGTGCCGTTCAACTCCGGTCCGGCGACATGGCCCTTTTCGATGCGCATGACGCCAAGCGCCTCGGTGCCGTAGGGCGTGACGCCGAATTGTTTGCCGGCTAGCATCAGGTTGCGCACCAGCGCGTCGCCGTAGCGGGCCGGAACGGAAATCTCGAACGCCATTTCGCCGGAGAACGAAATGCGGAACAGTCGCGCCCTGATGCCGCCGCGAAGCGCGACTTGCCGCGCGCCCATGAACTGAAAGCCCTCGTTCGACAAATCCTCGGCCGGATCGACGATTTCGCGAAGCAGGTCCCGGGTCTTCGGCCCGGCGATCGAGAATTGCGCCCACTGGTCGGAGACTGACGTGAGTTGCACGTCGAATTGAGGAAACAGCACCTGCCGGCAGAATTCGAGATGCTGCATCACCGGCCCGGCCTTGGCGGTCGTGGTGGTCAGGAGATAGTGGTCCTCGGCCAGCCGCGACGTGGTGCCGTCGTCATAGACCATGCCGTCCTCGCGCAGCATCAGCCCGTAGCGGGCTTTTCCCACAGCAAGACTGGAGAAAGTGTTGATGTAGACGCGGTCGAGGAAGGTGCCGGCATCCGGGCCGTGCACGTCGATCTTGCCGAGCGTCGAGACGTCGCAGAAGCCGACGGCAGAGCGCACCGCCTTGACCTCGCGGGTGACCGATTCCAGCCAGTCCTTTTCGCCGGCGCGCGGATACCATTGTGCGCGCTTCCACAAGCCGGTGTCGACGAACACCGCGTCCTGTTCGGCTGCCCAGTGATGCGACGGCGTCAGTCTTGTCGCATGGAAGTTCTCGTCGCGATGATGGCCGGCAAAGGCGCCGATGGCGACCGGCACATAGGGCGGACGGTAGATCGTCGTGCCGGTCTCGGGGATGGATCTGCCTGACACCGCCGCCATGATGGCGAGGCCTGCGAGGTTCGAGGTCTTGCCCTGATCGGTGGCCATGCCGAGCGTCGTATAGCGCTTCAGATGTTCGACCGATTCAAAGCCTTCGCGCTGCGCCAGTTCGATGTCCGCAGCGGTGACGTCATGCTGGTAGTCGACAAAGGCTTTGCCTTTGCCGGCAACATGCCAGAGCGGGGTCAGCGAAAACGCTTCGTCGTCGGCGACTGGCGGCGTGCCGGCACTGCCGCTGTGCCCGGCGCTCTCAGCCGCTGCCGCACCGGCGGAAAAACCCTGGCACAGGCAGGCGCCGAGCCCAAAAGCGCCGTTGGCGGCACCGGCGGCCACCATGCCGGGAGGGGCGCCGTCCGGCACGAAGGCCGATATATCGTCCTGCCATTTCGGCCGGCCGTGATGGTATGAGGTCAGCCCGACCGCCGGGTTCCAGCCGCCGGAAACGGCAAGCCCGTCGGCTTCGACCTCGGCGCGTGCGCCGCCTGCCAGAAATATCGAGATTTTCCGAACGCCGTCCTTGCCGCCGTCCACCCCGCTGACGAAACCGTTCAAAACGGCAAAGCCGGCCTTGGCGGCAAGCGCGCGATGCGCGGCCGATACGTCCGGACGCGCATCGACAACGGCAGCGATCTGCAGTCCGGCGTCGAGTGCCGCCTCGACCGTGCGCCAGCCATCCTCATTGTTGGTGAACAGCGCAATCCTCTTCGCCGGGGTTGCCGCATAGCGCGCGATATAGGTCCGCATTGCCGAAGCCATCATCACGCCGGGCGTGTCGTTGCCGGCAAATACGATCGGCCGTTCGATGGCGCCGGCGGCAACGATCGAGCGCTTTGCCACGATCCGCCACAGGCGCTGGCGCACCTGATGCTCGGGCGGCGAGGGCAGGTGGTCGTTGACCCGCTCGATCGCGCCATAGGTGCCGCCATCATAGACGCCGAACAGCGTCGTGCGGGTCATGATGCGGACGTCCGGCAGCGAGTCGAGCTCGGCCAGCGTGCGCGAAATCCATTCGGCTGCGGGCATGCCGCCGATCGTGCCGCCATCGGCAAGCAGGCGGCCGCCAAGCGCAAAATCTTCCTCGCACAGGATGACGCGGGCACCAGATCGGCCGGCGGCGAGCGCTGCCGCCAGCCCGGCTGAGCCGGAACCGGCGATCAGCACGTCGCAATGCGCCCAGGCCTTGTCGTAATGATCAGGATCGGCAACGCCAGCGGCGCGGCCGAGACCGGCGGCGCGGCGGATCGCCGGCTCATAGACCGCTTCCCAGAATTTTGCCGGCCACATAAAGGTCTTATAGTAGAAGCCGGCGACGAAGATCGGTGAGAACAGCTGGTTGACCGCCATCAGATCGTGGCGCAGCGACGGCCAGCGGTTCTGGCTGGCGGCTTCCAGACCGTCATAAAGTTCTGCCGTGGTCGCCTTGGTGTTCGGCTCGCGCCGCGCGCCCGTGCGTAATTCGACCAGCGCGTTGGGTTCTTCCGAGCCCGCGGTCAGGATGCCGCGCGGCCGGTGGTATTTGAACGAGCGGCCGACCAGCTTGACGCTATTGGCGATCAACGCCGAGGCTAACGTGTCGCCTTCGAAGCCGGCAAAGGTTTTGCCGTCGAAGCGAAAGTTCAGCGGCCGTGAGCGGTCGATGAGACCGCCTGATGCAAGACGATGGGACTGGCTGGTGATCACGATTGCCGGCCTTCATGCAGGAACGCCGCGCTGCCCCTAACCCTCCCCCTTGTGGGG
>NZ_AZUX01000060.1:0-26714 GCF_000513915.1 Mesorhizobium sp. WSM2561 | reverse complement strand
GCCGGATAAAGAAGCCGCAGTTAGAGGTTATTGCGAAAGCGCCTCGCGCCACCAGGCGCCGGGCCGCTGCGATGCAAGCCGGCTCGAGCGCTGGATCGCCGCGAATGACGTTTTCTGCCCAAGCTCCTGCAACGGTTTCAAAGATGACCGGCAAGCCATGGGTTGCCGGATTCCGCAATGAGCCGGGCATCGGCGCTGGCGGCGTGGCGCCGGGCGGCAGCCCGAATTCCAGATTCAGTATTCCAAGAGCCGGTGGGATTTTCGATGCCATTTTTCTGAACCCTGTTCGAATGACGTAACNATGCCGCTGTCAGTCTTAGATCTGCTGTAAGCTTATGCGGCAATTCCGATATGAAGTATCTCAAAACCGTAATGGATGGGCCAAGAGCGGCTTCACCATGCCAACCGACCATCTCCGGAGACGTCTTAAGGACAGGTGGCGTAAGTCACCACGACGGGAATCGCCACCATGTGAGATAGAGGGCGATAAGCCATAGCAAGGGCGCAAACATCAGTAGCGACGCCACAGCGGCAATATTTGCGTCTCACCCCGATCTCGCAGTCCCAATTTCATGCGGCCAGCGTCGCCTCGACCAGGTTCACCCAATAGCCGATGCCATAGGGCAGAGCTTCGTCGTTGAACTCATATGCCGGATGGTGCACGGAAGCGGTCGGACCATTACCAACGAGAATGTAAGCGCCCGGCCGCACCTCCAGCATGTAAGCGAAGTCCTCCGCTCCCATACCTGGCTTGATCTTGTCGTCTACAAAGGCTGGCCCCACGAGACCGCGTGCCGCCTTGACGGCCAGACTGATCCCCGCAGAGTGGTTGAACACGGCAGGTTCGAGCCGCCAGTGCTTGAACTCGATTTCTGCCCCAAATGCGCGCGCGATGCCTTCGGCACATACCTCATCTGTCGTTCGGCGAAGTCCCGCAGGCCGGGTGCGAAGGTCCTGACGGTGCCGACCATTTCAGCGTGTTCTGGAATGATGTTGTAGGCGGTGCCGGCGTTCAATTTGGTGACGGAGATCACGAGGGACTCGAGCGGGTCCCGTACTGCGCGACACCAAACTCTGCAGGCCGACAATGATTTGGGCGGCAATGACAACGGGATCGATGGACCGATGCGGGTAGGCTGCATGGGCGCCCCTGCCCTTCACAACAATGTCGAACTCGTCAACCGCAGCTCCGGCCGGGCCATTGCAAATGCCGAATTTGCCAACCTCCATGCCCGGTTTGTTGTGCATTCAAAAAACCTGGGAAATGCCGAAACGGTCCATGATCCCTCCTGGGCCATCCTTTCGCCGCCCTGTCCATCTTCTTCCGCGGGCTGAAAGATTAAGGCAACGGCCCCTTGAAGTTGCGCGTATTCGCAAGGGATTTAGCGGCGCCCAGCAACATCGTCGTGTGACCGTCGTGGCCGCATCCATGCATTTTGCCTGGTATTTTCGACGACCAGAGCTTGTTTGATCCCTCATTCGATCGGCAGGGCATCCATGTCCGCCCTCAGCCCGATCGTTGGTCCGTCTCCGCCTTCGCCCTGAATCAATGCGACGATGCCGGTTTCAGCTATCCCCGTTTCGATGTGATTGATACCGAACGAAGCCAGTTTCTCGGTCACGAACCGCGCTGTATTGTGTAACTGATAGCCGAGCTCAGGATTCTGATGCAGGTAGCGGCGCCAGTCGGTGGCTTCGCTCTGGAGATCCCGGAAACTCTCACCTGTGCGCATCTGTTTCGTTCCCAATGACAGCTCTTATGGCGACTTCACGCCCCACGACCGTTCATGCTTTATGTTAGACACAGGGCCCAGCACAAACCGTGCAGATTATAATCCAGCCCTATTAGTTATGATCGGATAAGCCTCTCATTAGCGGATGCCTCCGGTGAGCCGAGCGAGCGTGGTGTCAGCGCTTGCTCGCCACAGATCGCCAAGACTCCACCCCATATCGTCACGAACAGTTATCAATCCTCCAACGCATAACGAAGGCGAACATTCCATAACTTCAAGGGGTGGCACTGTTCGAGAGCGCGACTTAATGACGTAAGGCTAAGAGGCTTACAGAGGATCAGCCGAGTGGCCGGCGCGGAAGCAGATCCAAATTCGCCAGCGACCTTTGCGCCGCTCACGAACCCGACCTTTCGCTCGATCTGGCTCGCCTCGCAGGTTTCGAGTCTCGGCTGGCTGATGCAGACTGTCGCCATCAGTTGGCTGATGGCGACGATTTCGACTTCCGATCTGATGGTCGCGCTGGTGCAGGCATCGTCGAATCTGCCCGCGCTTATCTTATCTCTCTTCGCTGGGGCCATCGCCGATAACTTCAGCCGTCGCAGGGTCATGTTCGCGGGCCGGTGCCTTATGGCGACAGCATCTGCGATGCTGACGGCTTCAGTAGTGCTCGGCTTTGTCGATCCGTGGATGATCCTCGGCTTCAGCTTCTTGATCGCATGCGGCGCTGCTCTCAACGATCCTGCCTGGCAAGCGTCGGTTGGCGACATCGTCGACCGACGCGATGTTCCCGCTGCCGTCACCCTGCTCTCCGTCGGCTTCAACACCGTTCGGACCGTTGGCCCGGCGCTCGGCGGCATTGTGGTAGCCTCGTTTGGGCTTGTGACAGCTTTCGCCATGACCACACTCAGCTACCTGGTCCCTCTGGGCACCATATGGTGCTGCAAGTGGAAGGTTCGCTCCTCACCGCTCCCGCGGGAGTCGATAAGGACGGCCATCTATGACGGGCTGCGCTTCACGGCTCTGTCTTCGGAAATCAAGGCTGCGACCGCGCGCGGAACACTCTTTGGCCTGGCTAGCATCGCCATACTCGCGCTGCTGCCGCTGGTTGTCCGCGATCGGTTGGTGGGAAGCGCCCTCGCTTATGGCTCCCTCATGGCCGGCTTCGGGGCAGGCGCCGTGTTCGGCGGAATTCTCAATGGCATGCTCAGACGCATCGCGTCGCAAGAGCGGGTGATGACGCTCTCCTGCGTCGCCTGCGCGGCGTGCTCGCTCTCACTTGCGCTGACCTCTTCGATTGCGGTGGCGGCAATTGCGCTCGCCTTGGGCGGCGCGGGTTGGGTCACCGCCTGGTCCGGACTTGGCGTGAGCGTTCAGCTGGCGAGCCCGCGATGGGTCGTGGGGCGCACCATCTCGATCTACTATGCTCTAGTAGGTGGAGGGATCGCGGTGGGAAGCTGGGTGTGGGGCACGGTGGCCCAGAACCAGTCCCTGACCTGGGCGCTGGCGGGCTCCGCTGGAGCCTTGCTGCTGGTCGCTGCAGCTGGCGTCCTGTTTCCTCTTTGCGAGCGCCGCGAGTCCGAGCCCGACCCTTTGGAAGAATTCAATGCCCCGGCTGTCGCACTTAATCTGAAGCCGAGAAGCGGTCCCATCGTTGTGAAGGTTGAGTATTTGATCCTCGAGAAAAATGTCCAGGCTTTCCTGGACCTCATGCGCCAGCGCCGGCACGTGCAGAGCCGCGTCGGCGCCCGGCACTGGACGCTCCAACGCAATCTTCAAGAGCCTTCAAAATGGACAGAGACATCCCGTACGCCGACCTGGACAGACTACCTTCGCCTGAACCATCGCCTGACGGAAGCAGACAAGGAATTGGACGAGCGTGTCCTCCAGTTGCATGCGGGAGAGCTTCCACCTCAATTTACGCTTGCGATCGAGCGGACGACTGGCCCTCCTCGCAAAGCCGAGCCATCGACGCCCTACTTTCCCCGCCATTGATGTCTCACAAATGTGAGCCCGATCGGTCTGGACGATGGACGGCATGGCCGGTTCGACTTAAGCGATGCCAGACAGTCGACCGGCCCATACCGAGGGCTCCATTGCATTCCGCCACCAATGAACAGGCCCTGCAGGTGAGCGGCACCATAGGCCGCCAGCACCTTCCAGGGATCAACGTGCACGCGCCCTCAAAGCAGGACGGGGCGCTCAGGGTTGACCGCCACTCCGTGAATCTCAGCAGGCGATGCGGCGGCCGGCGGCCGCAGCAAGCGAGAGACTTCGAGCTGGTTCTGCTCGGGGCATCTCCGCCAGGCAGAGTGCAATCGCCTTACTTGCTCAACCCAGGACTGTAGGGGCTTCAGTAGGCGCCGCTCAGCAGGCCCGCAAGCCCGGCGTATTTTCTTTCCGATGCTGGCATCGGTGTCGATCACGACAATCGTCCTGCTCATGCCGCCATCTCCCCTCCTCGGCCAGCGCCCCGATTTATGGCCGCGACATCGCGCCTGCTCGACTTGAGCGTCACCGAAGTCCTGAAGGGGGCCGTTCCTTCGACATGCAGGCAAATGCGTCAGACTATTTTGGATTACCAAAGGTTATCCAAGGCTGCCCTCGGCATTCGGGACATGGCATCCGATGGGTCTGATCGATGATGAAAGTGATGAGGTGATCGGCAGCTGGATCGAATCCAATCCCTTTCGGCGAACACCGCCGACATCAGCAAGCTAAGACCACAGTCGGCATAACGGTACCCGGGGTTCCCATAATCAACGGGGCTAGCACTGTTCGGGCCTCGATCTTACCGTCACGTACTAGCTTTTTATTCGATGCCTTTGGGTGAGTCGTCCAGCGCTACCTTCGCGGCACAAGATAGCAGCGGTTCGACTCGTCAGACCATGACTGCTGTCAGTTGGGTCAGCTCTGGTTGACAATTCACAATCGTGCGTGGTGTCGCTGACACTCGGCAAAGGGAGAAAGGATAGCTGCAATGAGATTAAGTGAATATGTAGAGTACGATGCGACCGGTTTGGCCTCTCTCGTGAGCGCTGGTGAAGTGACTGCTTTGGAACTGACGCGTTTGGCCCGCAAAGCCCACGAAGAGGTCAATACGCGCATCAATGCTGTCATCGAGTTCTATGAAGATGCTGAGACCGTTCCTGGCTTCGACGCAGGGCGCTTCAATGGCGTACCATTCCTTCGCAAGGACATCGGCGAAACCGAAGCTGGCCGCCTCCAGGAAAAGGGAAGCCGTCTGTTCAAAGGCTGCCGCTCCGATACTGATAGCTATTTCTTTCGTCGCGCGCGGGAGGCGGGGCTTCGGACTATAGGAAGAACGACAACGCCGGAGCTTGGAGCTACTGTAATGACCGAGTCCATTCTCAATGGCATCACCGGTAATCCATGGGATTTGGCACGCTCCGCGGGAGGCTCCTCAGGGGGGGCAGCAGCGGCGGTGGCCGCCGGTATAACTCCTATTGCCCATGGCAGCGATGGCGGCGGGTCAATTCGGATCCCGGCGTCCTGGTGTGGGCTTATCGGGCTGAATCCCTCCCGAGGCCGCGTTTCCGGCGGCCCGAACAATCAGGACGAAAGCTTTGGTCGCAGCCGTACGTTTGTTTTGTGTCGGACTGTGCGCGACATGGCCGCCGCGTTGGACGAATTTTCTGGCCCCCATCCCGGCGATCCATTTATCATTGTCCAGCCGAACCGTTCTTATGTGGAGGAGCTCTCACAGTCAACCGGTCGTCTGCGGGTCGGGGTCGCGAGAACGAGTTGGGGCGCGATCAACCTCGAGCCGGAAGTGTTGCACACCGTTGAGGCCACGGCAACTCTGCTCCACGAGATGGGGCACACGGTAACCGATATCGAGCCGCCATATGAGCCCATCGAGTACAGCAGAACATACACCGG
Organism: Mesorhizobium sp. WSM2561; assembly: GCF_000513915.1. Lineage (NCBI taxonomy): Bacteria > Pseudomonadati > Pseudomonadota > Alphaproteobacteria > Hyphomicrobiales > Phyllobacteriaceae > Mesorhizobium > Mesorhizobium sp. WSM2561. Next base: position 21,081 of record NZ_AZUX01000060.1, on the reverse strand, counting down.
CGCGTCAACCGCTCGTTGGCTCGAAGAGGCGGCGCGTGCTATGGGGCGCACTATCAGCGCAGACACCTTAGAGCCGGTCACCCTCAAATGGTATGAGTATGGACGCGATGTGCCTCTTTCCAGGGTGGAGGGCTTACAAGAGGCCCTCCGGAAAATGCGTTTCCGCGTGGGCGAGGCGATCCATGCCTTCGACATTCTGCTGACTCCAACAATGCCAATCGTGGCCGTCTCGCATGGCGGTATCTATTCTGCGACCAATCCAACGATCTCTGCAAACGAATACGTGGAAACGAATGTGGCGATTTGTCAGTACACTGGTGTATTCAATGTCACCGGACAACCGTCCGTATCGTTACCTTTGGCACAAAGCGCCAGCGGGCTGCCGATCGGTATTCAGATCGTCGGCCGCTTTGGCGACGAGGCCACACTGGTCCGTGTCGCACGCGATCTGGAGGAAGCCAGACCGTGGCGCCACCGGCGACCACAAGTTCGAGCGGGGGGAAGCTGACGATCACCCTCTATTCTAAAGTTCGAATCTGAATGCGAGCGATCTTCCGCAATCTAACGCTGCGAGATGAATGTCGAGATCGTTGCGAGGTGCACGAGCGCTTCAATGCCGCTGCCATCCGTGAACTGCGAGACGCACATCGTCCTTGCGCATCCCGAATGCCCGCCTGAGGTTATTGCCGCAGCGCGGTGGGAATGCTGCGATATGAGCCCGGAACATCGACGTCCAGAAGCTCGGCGGACAGCCGGTGATCGTCGCTGCGGGGCTGATGCGCCGCGGCTCAACGATGCTCGGGGAGTAGGAGCCCTTCCTGAGCTTGGGGATACGCAGCTCGACCGTGCCGGCCCGCGTCTCCCAGTCGCGTTCGCGATAGCCGTCTCGCTTCGCTAGCCGCAGCGGGTTCTTCTCGCCATAGCCGGCGCCGCTGGCTGTCCCCACCTCCAACTCCATCGGCCGCTCGGCGGCACAGCCGATCACCTCGCGCGAAAGATAGGCGTTGGGGGTCTTCTCCACGAGCTTGCGCAGGTTCACAATGCCGTCGGTCATCGGCGCTTCCGAGCGGCTTCGTCGCCGCCAACCTACACCACGCCGCGGGACACGAGGACCGCCCTCGTCTCGACGAATTTTGCAGAGGCGGTGCCGTTGAACATCGCAACCTTCCGAAATCGTCGAGATGCGTATTTCAGACGATCGTGAGCACGGATTTCGCGGGATCATGAGCAACGATTTCAGACGATCGTGAGCAGCGATTTCAGGTGATCGTGAGCACCTTTTCGGGGGTGCGGGATGCTTCGGCCGACATCTCAACCGGTCTACAGGATCCCTCGTTCAAAACGAGGAAGCCTGATGCCAACCCAGAGATTGTCGATGCGCCGGATCAGAGAAGTTTTAAGTCACGGGCGCAACCGGCCTGGGCAAGAGTTGGATCGCCTGCGCCCTCGGCCACAAAGCCTGCCGCGACAATCGATCGGTGCTCTATCATCGAGTCTCGCGCGTCTTCGAGGCGCTCGCGCTGGCGCGCGGCGACGGGCGCTATGGCCGGCTGCACAAGACGCTCGGGCGCGTTCAGCTCCTCATCCACGACGACTGGGGCCTGTGGGTCCTCAACGCCGCCGAACGCCGCGACGTCGTGGAAATCCTCGATGATCGCCATGGCCGCGCTTCCACAATCGTCACCAGCCAAATCCCCGTGCAGCACTGGCACGACGTCATCGGCGACCCCACGCTCCGTGATGCGATTCTGGATCGCCTCGTTCACAACGCTCACCGCCTTCAACTCACCGGAGAAAGCATGCGAAAACACAACAAACTCGCCCTCTTGACCCAACCTCAAACACCTGAATCAATAAATAGGTCGGGCGAAGCGGCCGCTCATAATCGCGTGAAATACCTGCTCACGATCAATGAAATGAGCGCTCACCATCGCGTGAAACGGCTGCTCACAATCAGCGAAATGCGCAGTCGAGACGCTCCGTGCCACCGCTGCTAACGACGTTCCAACGGATCCTTCAACTAAATTTATACAATCTTTACGACCCCAAATCGCTGGCAGTGATAGGTTCAACAGCAGCTTAACGGCGGCGTCACCGCAAAAACTGAGGTCAGCATGGCTAAAAAGCTGATGCCGATTTTGCGCTTGGAGCACCGCAGAGCAGCAACGTCGGAGTCCAAACAATGGCAAGAAGAGCGCTCATCCTGGTCGAAGGCACAAGGAGCAATGGTCTGCTATACGTGAAAGCAGCCCAGCGTCTTGGGCTTTATCCAATTACCCTATCGGCCGATCCAGCTCAGTACGACTATCTTGCGGCGGAAAGGCTTGAGGCAATCCGGGTTGATACCGACAATCTTGATGCGCTGATCCAGGAATGTTCCCGGCTGCGTGCGACCTATGACATTGCTGGCATTACGAGCGCCGAGGAGAAGGTCTATGCGGCAGTTGGCAAGCTCTGCCGGCATTTCGATCTACCGGGACCGAACCCCGCATCCGTTGAACGCTGCTGCGACAAATTCGTCCAACGTCAGCTCCTCGCGCAGGCCGGCGTTCCAATCCCTGCCTATTGCTTGGCAACGAATGCGACGGACGTAGAAAGCTCTGCAGCGGAAATCGGCCTGCCGGTGATTCTTAAGCCAGCCGTAGGCGTCGGCAGCTGCGGTGTCCGATTGTGCCGCAATGTCGATGAGTTAGCCGAACATACGACCTATCTGTTAGGCGGGAAGCACATTTGGAGGTCTTCGCCGAGGATATTGGTCGAAGAGTTCGTTCAAGGCCCCCAATATATCCCCCACCTAATGGGAAGTGAGGTCATAGGGATTTCCGCCGCTGACTTCTGGCCCCTGCCGCATTTTGTTTATCGGGGAACGACCTTTCCAGCCCTGCTTACTGCTGAGGAGCATGAGCGTATCGTCGAAGTTTCGCTGAGCTGTTTGCGAGCTCTCGACCTTGGCTGGGGGCCAATGTGCATTGAACTCCGCTGGACGAAGCGAGGCCCAGTCGTTATTGAAGTCAATCCGCGCCTTGGTGGCGGTCCTCAACCGGTTCAGCTGGCTTACGGTGTCGATCTAGTCACCGAGCATATGAAGCTTGCCATTGGCGAGGAATGGAATTTGCGCAGAAGGCATTCGCACGTTGCGGCGGTGCGGAGCCTAGTTCCTGATCGCGATGGCATCCTCGATTGGATCGATGGCGACCGCCGGGCGGCTGTTGTACCAGGTGTGGCCGAGGTCAAATTTTTTGTTAAACCCAACACGCCAATCGTCAGGAAAGGCGATTACCGAGACTCTTTGGGATATGTCATCGCTGCTTCGCCCAGCCATGCCCAAACCGAGGCGATACTTCAGCATGCCGTCGAGTTGATCGATTGGTCGATCACACCATTTCCGATCCCGGGCCGAACAGGAACAATCTGCGCCGGCGGAGTTGGCACCACATAATATGTAATCGCCGCCGAAGATTGCAATTGAGCAGGAGGGGGGCGGGTTTTTTTGACGGGGTCGTCACCCTGGGCAAGAGCAAGCCGCGTGCCCGCAAGCGGTCGACGATTATCTCACGGCGCGCGGCTATGTTCTCCGGCGTTGCACGGTTATCCCAATTCGCTGCGGATGACGGTCGGAAGCGAAGAAGCCAATCGCGGCGTAGTCGCCGCACTTGCCGAGTTCCTGAAAGCCAGTCATGTCGAAACCCCTGTTTGAAAAGATCGCCTTGGTCGGCATCGGCTTGATCGGCTCTTCGCTGGCGCGCGTCATATGCCGCGAGGGACTGGCCGGCCATATCGCCATTGCAACTCGTAGCGCCGAGACCCTGAACCGCGCCGAGGAGTTGAAGCTCGGCGACGGCTACACGACCGACGCCAAGGAGCCGGTGCGCGGGGCCGACCTCGTCATCGTCTCAGTGCCCGCCGGTGCCTCCGGCGCCGTGGCTAAGGAGATCGCACTGGCGCTTAAGCAAGGCGCTATCCTCACCGATGTCGGCTCCACTAAAACCTCGGTGATCGCTCAGATGCAGCCCTTCGTGCCGGAGGGCATACATTTCATCCCCGGCCATCCGCGGGTCGACACGGAGAAGTCAGGCCCTGATGCGGGCTTTGCCGAACTGTTCGAGAACCGCTGGTGCATCTTCACGCCGCTGGAAGGCACCGACCCGCCGCGCTGGAGAAGCTCTCCGAATTCTGGCGCCGCTGCGGCTCCAACATCGACACGATGGACCCTCAGCGCCACGACATGATGTTGGCGATCGTCTCCCACCTGCCGCACATCATCGCCTACAACATCGTCGGCACGGCGGACGACCTGGAGACGGTCACAAAAAACAAGGTCATCAAATATTCGGCCTCCGGCTTTCGCGATTTCACTCGCCTCGCCGCTTCCGACCCCACGATGTGGCGCGACGTGTGCCTATACAACCGCAACGCGATCCTTGAAATGCTGGCGCGCTTTTCGGAGGATCTCGCCTCGCTGCAGCGGGTGATCCGCTGGGACGAAGGCGACAAGCTGATCAGTGTCTTCACCCGCACGCGCGCCATCCGCCGCTCGATCATCGAGGCAGGGCAGGATATCGACATGCCCGATTTCGGCCGCCGTCGGGCATCCGCAGGTCGTGCAACAGCAGCAGTACAAGGCCCCGGGCGTCTGCCTCGCAGCGGCGCCATAATGGTCTCCAGGGGTGAGTAGGCCGCAGGAATCTCACCGGCCGGCCTCATGTGGATGGAAACCGATCGTCTCGGCGAGGTCGGGGATTCGACCACATCAATACGCGACCTCCCGATTCAATCGCCGCCACGACCGACTGATATCGGCCGATAGCATTCGCGAACTCCGCTTGGCTAAGACCATGCGCCTTCCGTTGGTCGACTTCAATGGGACCAGGCGAATATGCCGAGGCGATCGAAGTGTCTTTTGCATGCCTGCCGGCCTTGACGAAACCGGCAGACCAATCGAATCGAAATTCGATAACCAAAAACTGGTTAGCTGTTACTCGCGCGAGCCCGCCGACTAGCCGCCAAGGCTTAGCGTCATTCTCAACTGCGCGGCGGCACGACTGGGCCGACATTGTTGATTTAGTTGGATCAGGATTGGGCGATGACGCTGGGCTTGGCGTTCGCCGGTGGTGTTCGAGACCAGTCCTTTGTCGGTGTGGTTCTATCATGCTCTGAGCGCGGAACGGCTTCCGGCGATCTGCATCGACGATCCGCACGCCAAGGCCGTGCTCGACATGGCGCCGAACAAGACCGATGCGGCGACGCTGACGGTTTGGCCCATCTGGCCGAGGTAGGCTTCTACCGGCGAGGTCCGTGTGAAAGGTTATGACAGCATGCTGATTCCGCACGCTGGTGGCGCGCGAACCAAGCTGATCAGGATCACGACCGAGCTATCCAATCAGATCCGCGGGCTCATGAAGACGTTCGGGCTGGTCCTTCTTCGAAGCAAAGGCGGTAAGTTCGAAGAAAATGTCCAGCGCCTGCTGGCCGGCCAGCTTGCGCGCATCATCTTACCGGTTCTGGAGGCCTGGCGCAACGTGCGCATCCGTGCCGCCCAGCTTGGCCGTCAGCTTGTCGCCAGCGCCCGGCAGAGCGAGGCCTGTCAGCTGCTGGTGTCGTCCCCGGGGGTCGGTGCGGTCACCGCAACCGCTGAGCTGTTCAAAGGGCGACCAGGTCATGGCCTGACACAGCAAGCTCACATGCGCCTGCCCTGAGCCGCGTCGAGGCGTCCCGGCCGGGACGTGGGCGAGCCACTCCGACTACGCCGTTGCACCTTCGAGCTGCTGTGCCCGTCGCGTGCGTTTCACACCTTGGAAGGCTCACCCGCGAAGCCCATCATGCGGCGGCTGAATGCCGACTGCGAAGACGACACTGCCCCGGCAAACGACAGACCTGACGCAAAAAAGGGCTTGCATTTTGCAGCGCGACTAGACGACGGGCTTGCTCGCCAATCAACGTCGACTAAATCAAAAATATCGGCGTGGATCAGACACTGACGAGCAAAGAACATGGTTCCACCTATCGCCGAGGAAGCGCCCGGGTCCGAACGCGTCACGCCTTATGACGAAGCTCACTTCATCATCTATCTTTTGCTGCTCGATGGCGGCGCCGACGGCGCCACCGAAGAGAGGAGATGTCCTGCGTCGTCCTCGGGATCGACCCGGCAATGGAACCCGAGCGCGCGCGTAAAGAGTTGCGAAGTCCTCTTGGACGGGCGCACTGGATGACCGAGACAGTTTATCGGGATGTGCTTGCCGGCAGTCTTCCGCGCCGAGCTTCAAGTCTCTACGAAATGAGGAACTGTCTGTAGCCGCCGCCCATCAGGCAGTGGCCGCGTCGGATGGGGCGACGCACCTGATCGCGGAGATGGCCGCCCGGATTGGGCTTGCAGGTTCCATCCTCCCTGGCCAGCGCTTCGAACAGCCACTGCGACAAGGGCCTAGCTAGAGTCCGACCCGCTCAGTGTTCCAGGCCAGCCGGTGTGAATGCTGGACCCTTGGCGTGGCGCTCGGCGATGCGAACAGAAAGCCGAGCATTCTTCCGGTCGCAAAGGCACCGGCCACCAGCCCGCCCTCGTGCTGGACTGCCCCCAGCAGAGCAACGCTGTCGGGATGTCATCCTTACCCCAAACCTCACGCTGACGGCTTTCGGCCGCCTTAAATTCGGCGACCGATCGCAGCTCGCGTATCTCGACCTGACTCATGTCTCCAACTCCTCAAAACGGCTGATCACTGTCTCGAGCTAACCGCGATCAGATTGCGCGCCCGTGCTCGCAACCGTGTCAAGCGTCGTCCGTTTCCAACGGTTCATTTGGATATCGTGAGGGAAGTAACGGGGCTACTGAAGTTCGGCATAGTCGTGGGATGGACATGCTTGGCGCGACTGACAGCTGCATCGAACACCACCCCGCACTGCACGGGCAAATCGCTGCGCAGAGAAAGTGGATTGATCGCACTGAACCCAACCCGCAGATATGTTCCACCTGTACGTCGACCGCTATCAGAGGGAGTAACCCAAGCGCTAATTCCCAAACCACGTCATCGCGGCCAGCGGGGCCGCAGTCTTATCACTCCAACGTCGTTCTCGATGGCGATTTGGGTCCCAAATGGATCCGAGAGCTTCTGAAGACGCTCCAGAATGGCTTTTGCTTGCGGCCCGGTGACCAACCGCGGGATGCCCCGGTTGGCGAACCTTTTCGAGCGCCCTAGCTCGACAGGATAGAGTCGCAATTCAGCAAGCTGGTTTTGCTCAAAGCGGCTGACGGTGACGACGCTCTCGTAGAAGACCGGGCCGGTGACCGCCCCTACGAATCCTTCTGCTGTCGGGTACCCTTTTGCCTCTTCGTCGACTGTCACCTCGGCATCCGTCTCGACCCGAGGGTCCTTGCCGTAAAGGTCGAACATGTCAGCGCCCGCCGGCGTCCGAAGAGGATCATAGAAGAAATTCCCCCAAACTGTAAAAGATCGGCCGGCCCTTGTAGATCTCGATGCCTCGCAACTGGTGCGGTCCATGCACGACATATGCGTCGGCTCCAGCATCAATTAGTCGATGCGCAAACGACTGTGCGTAATCAGGCGCCTCCTGGCTCCAGCCGCCCGGCTCGTGACCGTGGTTCGTGGCGATGCAGAAGTCGGAGAACTGCTTCCCTCGGCGAATGTTTCGTAGAATGTCACCCACATCGCGGGCATCTGGCTCGAACGTGTAACCGACTTTTTCGCCCGCTTTGTACGCTACTCCAGCCAACACGACGCGGTTCGGGTCCTCACGGCCGGGCTCGGTATCGGGCAAGGCATCGCGTACCCGCCTCAAGCTATCGAGCATTTCCGCCGGAACCACGATGCTTCTCGCTAGACGAAGGGCGTTTAGTCCTGGTCGGCCCGGAGCCTCACCAGCGGGATCGCACGCACGAGACATCGGCGTAAACGATGAAGCAAACGACACCAGCGCCACGCGACCACGAGCTGTCTCTAAGAAGCGAGCGGCGGCGGCTTGGGCAAGATTCTCACCCGCACCGGCATGAACGATCCCGCTTTCATCGAGCACTCGGCTGGTTTCGCGCATACCCTCAACGCCCCAATCGAGCGTATGATTGGTAGCGCGACTCACGAGGTTGAATCCCATCGCCTTCAGATCAGGTCCGATCTGCGGAAGGCTGATGTGATAGGCACCCCCGTACTCGGCTTGCGGACTTCCCTTGAATGATCGGATATCGAATATGTTCATTTCCATGTTGCCAAACGTGACATCGGGATCACGAAGGATCTCCACGATTTCACGGAACCCGGGATGTTGGTATTTGGTCAGTGGCCGCGACAGGATGAGGTCGCCAACTGCTACCATCGTGAAGCCATCTCCCACGTTGGTTGCGATCGAACCAACCGTATCATAGCTACCGCCCTGCTGGGCCGGATGAGAGCCGTTCTCGTGTGAATGTTTCGCCACAGACTTTTCCTTATTTCTTATTGCCGTACCTGGCACGAATTCGGTGTTCGTTTCAGCGGTGCGCTCGAGATCTTCGTCGGGTGAAAGGCTCCTGTGGCTATGCCACAGGAGGAGCGAAGAATGGCCACGACACGCCTATTTGCCATCGCACCAAGTCGGCACCGCCATGCGGCAACGCTCGACAGCAAGCGGACAGCGTGGCTGAAACGCGCACCCGCTCGGCGGATTGACGGGGCTTGGCACCTCACCCAGCACAGTCTCCTCCAGCCGAACCCGCGTGTACATTTTGCCCGATATTTCCGACGACCAGGGCACGCTCTACGCTTTATGGATTGGCAGGGCGTTCATGTCGGCCCTCAATCCGATCGTCGGGCCATCTTCGCCATCACTATGAATCAGGGCAGCTATTCCCGTTTCGGTGTGATTGATGCCGAACGAGGGTAGCTTCTCGGTCACCAACTTTGCCGTGTTGTGTGGCCGGTAGTCGAGCTCAGGATTCTGGTGGAGGTAACGGCGCCATGCGGTTGCCTCGCTTTGGAGATCGCGGAAGGTCTCAGCCCATGCGTGTACAATCCCGACCTTCGCTTTCTATGGCCACTTAGCGCCTTCTTTTGGGTGAGGATCAGCCGCCGGGCCGTTTGCGTCAAATTCAGTTTGTATATTCCGGACATCTGGTAGCAAGATGGGCCGAAGTCGGTGATGCTGTTGCACCGCCAGCTTTTTGGGTCTCCGCTCCGCCAGGAGGGCGGCGAGATGAAGTCCGGCCGAATTCTCCTGGTCGGCAAAACTCAACGCCGATGCTGCGTGCAATACTATGGCCGCCGTGCGCTTGCGCCATTCAACAAGGACTCCCATTCGACATCGACAGTTAGGATGACGGGCATGTCCTGCACTTCGAGTCAAACATGGCTTCCCGGAGCGCACTCCGTTTAGACCGGATAGGCAGCATAGGCGATAAGGCATAGGTATACGCTTATGATTTATGACTATGACTTCCGATCCGTTCTCCCATCCGCCGCGTGTTGAGTGGCACGCCGAGCGGGCATTTCGTCCAGCCAGCTCTTTTTGACGTGATCGAGAGGGCAAGGTGCGGACTTATCGCTCACAGTGGTGCGGATCGGCTTGCTGCGGATGATGCCTTCGAGGCCATGCCTTTCATCAGGCGGGCACCCGTGCAGCGGGCGCCATCGAGGCTTTCGCGCTGCAGCTGCCGCCAGACCTTGCGAACGCCGTAGACGCAGAAGTTCGCCTCGAAGACGCACTGGAATTCATCCTTCAAGTCGGCGTCCCGTTTTGCCCGAGCAGAGAGCCGGGAAGCATCGGCCCGCTTTGCCCTATGAGCTTGGTAGGTCGATGGGGCGATCGGCAACACCTTGCAGATCGGCTCGACCCCATACGCCCCATTACGCGCCACGATGATCGTCGATGAACGCGACCATGGCCTGAACCGGCGAGCTCCGCCTGGGCAAAATACGCGCTCGGCTTGCGCAGGATCTCGTTAGCCTGCCGAAGCTCGCGGTTCTCGCGTTCCAGAGCCTTCAGCTTCGTCGCCACATCCGTGGGAAGACCGGCGCGCACGCCACTGTCACGCTAGGCCTTCTTCACCCACTCATGCAGCGTCTGCCCCGTGCAGCCGATCTTGGCGGCGATCGACGAGACCGCGCCAGCGCGAGGCGTGCTCGCCTTCGTAATCCAAAACCATCCGAAGAGCGAGAATGGCTTCGACGCGCCGTGTTGACGCGTCGACGGCATGGTCCACGCTACATTAAGCGATTCAGCCGCTTCGCACGGGAGCACATCCGGGGAGCATGAACCATCAGCCAAAAAGAAACAGGAAAGGCAGAGGCGGAAGCAAGGCCGACGAGACCAAAACCGACCTGATCGCCGTAAACGATCGCGAGCCTCGTGTTCTTACAATCGGGCAGGCAAAAGCGCTGGCTTCCGGTCCGTTCGAGGTCGCTAATTGTTCCCTGCAGTCGGGCCTGAGGGGCACGGTGGAACAACAGACCGGCCATTCCGCTGGGCTACATCGAGCAGCTCTATACCTTCGCCGATCGCAACCGGATCGGCGCCGGGCAATGTGTGATCTCGATCAGCTATCTCGCGCTCACCCGGGAAGAAGATGTGACGGGTCGGCCAGGCGCCGCTGGAGGAGCTGGTACGATTATTTCCCGTGGGAGGACCACTGCTCCGGAACTCCACCGGTGGTGTGGGACATCTTGCGGCCGCGGCTGATCGAGTGGCGGAGAACAGCGCGACGCGAGCGCCGTCAGCGGGCCGCTTGCCTTCGGCTTCAACGACCGTCGGACGGAGCCGCTTATGGCCTGATCCATATCCCGCCGGGCGGCAGCAACCGTCCCTTCGCGAAAGAAATCGCCATTGCCGAGACCAGCGACGTCTTCGTAAAGGCGGTCGAGATGATGAGCCGCTGTGTGTAAGCGATGCGCTGGAGGCGGCCGGCCTCTCGGCACGGCCGTTCGCGATTGTCATGCGACCGGAGGTCGCCCGTTTCCTGCCGCACCAGGCAAATGCCCGCATCTTTAATGCGGTCAGCAAATCACTTGGCATCGAGGATGAGCACATCATCAAGACCATTGCCGACTATGCAACTCGTCAGCCGCGACGATCCCCCTGTCGATCGAGCCATGGGGCGAACCCGTTTCGGGCGGGCGAGAAACTGCTGCTAGAGCAGATTCGACTTATTCCGGGTCATATCCGGCTGCTGAGAAATAATGCCACCATTCCTCGGCGCTGAACGCCGAGAGGCAGTTGGCCACGACTGACCAGAGTTCGTCGATGGTTCGGGCTGCAGCTTTTCTCAGGAGGGCCTTGAGCTTGGAGAACGCCATCTCGATCGGGTTGAAGTCAGGCGAGTGGCGGCAGGAACAGGAGCCGCGCGCCAGCTTTCTCGATCGCCTCGCGCACGCCCCTGATCTTGTGAGCCGGCAGGTTGATGGGGTTGTCTAATCGCGGTGGTGACGTCAAGCATCTTGCACTTCTGAGACGCGTGTGCCGGGTGCAGGGTTGTCTTCGCGGTCGACATCAGTCGCCGCATGATGGAGCCTCGCGGGAGGAGCCTTCAAATGTGGACGACGCACTCTGCTGAACCAGCGGTGCACCCCATCAAGCGGAATGGCTCTGCCCACGTCCCGGCAGGGACGTCTCAGGCGCTCAGATCTTGAACGCGATCCGCAAAATCTCATGCTGTGGCTCCTGCGTTCCGATCGAAGAACTCGCCGGCCTTCAGCATCGCATGCATTGTCGCTGCCAGTTTGCGCGCTACGGCAACGGCGGCTCGTTTGAAGCCGACCCTCTCCCTGAGTTTTAGACCCCAAGTTCGCAGGCCGCTATCAGCCGAACTGCGGGTCAGAATGACCGTCGCAGCTTCGTAGAGAAGCCCTCGCAAATGACGATCGCCCCGTCGGGATATGTGGCCATCATAGTCGACCTTTCCCGATTGGTATCGTTGGGTTGTCAGGCCAAGCCAGGCGCCGACGGAGCGGGATTTCTTGAAGTTGTCCGGCTCCTCAATGGCGGTTACGAAGGAAGTTGCGGTGATCGCGCCGACACCGGGGATCGACATGAGGATCTGACACGCTCGGCTTTGACGCGCACCAGCGACAAGCTGACGCCCGAGTTCAGCGGCCCGAACGCGCATGCTGCGCCAGGCTTCCAGCATCGGCAGCACGATAGGAGAGAGCCCGTTCTGGGCGACAAGGAGATTGCGGACATTCTTCTCGAACGTGCTTCCTTTGCCGGCGGGAACAAGCAGTCCGAATGTCTTCATGACACCCCGGATCTGGTTTGAGAGCTCGGTCGTGATCCTGACCAGCCTAGTGCGTGCCGCAACGAGCGTGCGCGTCAGCATGCTGTCGAAGCCTTTCACGCGCACTTCACGAAAGAACCCCACCTCCGCAAGATGGGCTAAACCGTCCGCATCATTCGCGTCGGTCTTGTTCGCGGCCATGTCGAGCGCTGCTTTGGCATGGCGAGCATCGATGCAGATCGCGGGCAATCCCTCTGCGTGGAGCGCATGATAGAACCACACGGATAAGGGGCCGGTCTCGAACACCACACGTTTGACCGATGGTGCGCGTTTCTGGATAAGGGAGGCAATGAGCTTCGGATCGGAAGCGCACTTCCCGCGCCAGATGCGCTTGCCTGAACGTCGAATGGAAACCGCGGTCTCTTTCATCGACACGTCGAGGCCGATATATTCCCTTCCATGGCTGTTCTCCGTTTGATGCTTGGGCCCGGCGTCAGGTCGAGAGCCCGTATCTCCATCTTATCGGGGAACAGCCACCTGCTTCCATAACTGTGCTGGTCAGGGCGACTCGCTCCCGCGATTACCCCATGTGGACGCCCCCTCACGGCATCGCTGTGCCAAAGTGGTGTCGTCGATCATCACTTGAACGGAGGCGTCCATGTTGGAAGTTAACATAATTGGATTGGATCTGGCGAAGAACGTGTTCCAAGCCCACGGTTCGGATGCGTCGGGATCTGTGTTGTTCAGGAAGAAGCTTCGCCGCGGTCATGTGCTTCGGTTTCTGGCTGCTCAGCCGGCCTGCACGGTTGCCAATGGAAGCGTGCGCCGGCGGCCATTACTGGGCGCGGGAGATTGCGAAGCTGGGGCACGATGTTCGGCTAATCGCTCCGGGGTACGTGAAGCCTTTCGTGAAGCGGCAGAAGATGGGATGGTTGCCGCCCTCCCCAGACGGCATCGCAATGTGCCAAGTTCGTGGTGTTCAACGCCACGAGAAGGAGAGGACGGCAAATGAAAGATACAATGATCGGGGTGGACCTGGCAAAGAACGTTTTCCAGCTTCACGGCGCGACGATGACGGGGCATTTGAGGTTCCGTAAGAAGCTGACGCGATTTCGGTTTCGGCAGTTTTTGGCAAGCCATGCGCCTGCCGTGGTGGTGATGGAGGCATGCGGTAGCGCCAGTTATTGGGCACGGGGAATGGTCAAGCTTGGCCATGAGGTGAAGCTGATCGCGCCGCAATATGTGCGGCCCTTTGTCAAACGACAGAAAAACGATGCTGCGGATGCTGAAGCAATCGTTGTTGCAGCACAGCGCCCTGACATGCGTTTTGTCCAGCCGAAGTCGGAAGATCAGCAGGCCTGCGCTGTGCTGTTCCGAACCCGGGAGCGCCTTCTCCATCAGCGCACCGAGCTTGTGAATGCTCTGCGTTCGGTGCTGTATGAATATGGCGATATCGTTCCGAAAGGAATCGCTCACATTAAGCGGATCGAGGGCATCCTGGAGGCACCCAGCAGTGACCTTCCCGAATTGGTACGCGGGGAATGCCGCGACCTGATTGAGCAGATTGCCGAGAAGACAGCTCGGATCGACGTCAAAACGGTAAAGGCCAAAGCCCTTTCCCAGGCGACCGATATAGCGCGGCGACTGCAGACAATGCCTGGTGTCGGACCCCAGACCGCGTTGGCGATCAGCGGTTTTGCTCCCCCGATGGAGAGCTTCAAACGCGGCCGAGACTTTGCGGCCTGGCTTGGCCTCGTGCCACGCCAATACACCTCCGGCGGCAAGGAGCGACTTGGACGCGTGTCGAAGGCTGGACAGACCGACATCCGATCTTTGTTGATCATCGGCGCCATGTCACGCCTGACAGTGCTAGCCCGCAAATCGATCGTCGAGGGATCACGGCTGGAACGGATGCTGCGTCGCAAGCCGCTCATGCTGCTCGCAATCGCGCTTGCGAACAAGATGGCGCGGGCAATCTGGGCGATGATGACGAAGAAAGAAGATTATCGAGATCCGACGCGAGTTGTGGCTGCATGATGAATGCGCATCACTACGCAAGCTGGCGTCGGTGAAGGGGGTGTAGGAAGTCGACGACCTGAATGGGCGCAATGATCGAAAGGATCTGGATCAGGAAAACCAGACATCGTTCGCGAGCTCGAAAAGCTCTTGCAGAAGATATGGACCCGATCCGCAGATCACCATACCGGCCAGCGGCTTCTTGAAAGGCCGCGATGAAAAGGCCTGAGAGAAGAACGCACTCGATCACCAAGCATATCAGGTTGGAAACCTTCTTGCATCGCGGGCGGCAACCAGAGAAGAACGATGCCGCTGACGCCGAAGCGATCTGCGAAGCTGCGCAACGGCCGACCATGCGATTCGTAGCGGTGAAGAGCGAAGATCAGCAGGCTACGGCTATGGTGTTTCGCGTTCGCGACCTGATGGTTCGCTAGCGGACGCAAACCATCAATGCGATACGGGCCATCTTGCCGAATTTGGGCTGGTGGTTGCGCAGGGCCTCTTCCACGTAACCAAGCTTATCGCAGAGATAGAGAACAAGGATTCTACCATCCCCGAAGCCGCCCGCCAGATCCTGCCTCTGCTCGTCGAACAGTTCCGCTCTCTGGATGAGAAGGTGGCAATGCTCGACCGCGAGATTGCCCGACGCGCCAGGGATGATGCGGAAGCCAAGCGATTGATGACCATCCCCGGCATAGGGCCGATTAGCGCGACGGCCGTTGCCGCGTTGGCGCCTTCTGCCAAGACCTTCAAGAGAGGGCGCGACTTCGCGGCAAGGCTCGGCCTCACGCCGCTGCAACGTTCCTCAGGGGGAAAACAGAAGCTCGGTGAGACGTCCCGAATGGGCGAGCGAACACTGCGCCGGCTGCTAATCATTGGAGCCAGCGCCACCGTGCGCGTAAGGTGCGGCGGTAGATCCTTGGCTCTCGCGCATGCTGAATCGCAAGCCGCTCATGCTGGTGATCATTGCTCTGGCCAACAAGACGGCACGTATTGTGTGGGCACTGATGGCCAAGGGCGGGACCTACCGGGCACCGGCCTTGGCGGGATAGTCCGCTCCTCGAGCGGGCTGCCAAAGTGTAAGAAAGTCGAACGGAGAGTATGGCGCTACGGTCAATGAGACGGGATCGGGAAGACCAGATCATGGATACGCGCCTTGAGCGCGCCAGATTGAATTGGACCCGTTCCGCGAACTCCCATACGGGCCCGCGGCATGTCGAACGCCGCATCAGAGGCCGGACACATGTCAGCACCCGACCACAGGCCGATCTCTTCGAATTCTTCTTCTTGCACCAACGGAGGCATCCACACATGTCCATGATCACCACGTCGCCAGGCTTGGGACCGGCACGAGCATCTGCTCGACATAGGCCAGGAAGCTACGACCGTTGATCGGCCCGTCGATCACGCAGGGTGCCTCGATCCGGTCACAGCCAGGGCCGCCTGGAAAGTGAGCGTGCGCCAGCGCCCGTACGGCACCTTGGCCACCAGCCGATCGCCACATCGGCAACGGCCGTGCAGGCGGGTCATGTTGGTCTTGGCCCAGGTCTCGTCGATGAAGATCAGCTTCTCGGGGTCGAGATCGAGTTGACCATCGAACCAGGCGCTGCGGCGGCACAGGACGTCGGGACGCTGCTTTTCGGCGGCGTGCGCCGTCTTTTTGAACGTGATGCCGTGCCGGTCGAGGAACAGCCAGACGGTGAACGGCACTACCCGGACGCCTCGCTCGGCTGCGAGGCGTTCACCCATCTCAGCAACTCGTGATGTCCGGCGTCTCCTCGATCAGGCCGAGAACGAAGGCCTCATGCGCGTCGAGCTTCGAACGCGACGGCTGGCCTCGCTTGCGCTCCTCCATCTCGTCGGTCTCGCGATAGCGGCGATACCAGATTCCCGCCGTCGAAATCCCGATCCGGAAGCGACGCGAAGCCTGCCGCGTCGACAAGCCATCCTCAATGGACGCAATCACCCGCCCGCGCAGGTCGGCGCTCAGGCTCCTTGTCATCCTCACCCCCCACAGATCACCAGGAGCATCACCAGGAGCAGTGAACCAGACGAAAACTACCGCGTGAATCCCACAACCGACTCTGCGTTCATCAAAGATGCTCTAGCGGCAGCGGGTGCGAGACTTACCGGCGGGGCATTGGCAATCGGATTTTAGTTTCGCAACTAACCGCCCTGTGACTTTTCACATCGGCCCCTTCCGGCGAGGCGCCGCGGAGTCAGAAATCGCTCAAAAGCGCCTGGGCGAATAATTAGCCGGACCGTTCAGTCCTTGGTTTGTCTTGAGTTAGAGCAGATGCGGCTATGCATATCGGCCAACAGTTGCTGCCATCAGGAGAGCGGTCAGTCTCACGGGTTTGGGATGTAGCGGCGGTCCATCTGAAGTGGGCGAATGCTTCTGGCATGCCAAGACTAGCAAGAAGGACGCCCAGATAAGGGCGCCCTTCGGCGAATTGCTTCGAGTCGGCGGTCAACGACCAAGCAAGTCGCCGATAATGCTAATTATAACGCCATCAATGGTTCGTGCTCTGGGCCCAAATCGTCAGAACGAGCGCTGGAAGCGGAGGATGCCGCCGACGCTGTTCTTCTTGTCAGCATTGGTCCAGTTAGAGAAGTCAGCGTCGCCGAACTTGCCAGCGTGCAGGTAGTCGACTTCAGCCGTGATCGTCAGACCAGGAACGATACCGTAGGCGACATTGGCGGCGATACCGAGGTTCTTCCACTCGTCATACGACGCCTGCACGTTGAACGAGGTCTTCTCGTTGAACTTGTAGGTGCCGCCGCCCCAGACTGCCCAGTTGCCGCCCCACTGCTTGTAGAAGCCGCGACCGCCGGCCGGGATTGCCCAGCTCGCATCGGTGAGGTTGTCGTCGGTGCCATAGCCAGCCATGATGAACAGCGACAGTTCGTTGGTGGCGTTCACGTCCAAGCGAATTTTGCCGGCGACTTCTTCATAGTTGCTGTCGTAAGCGATGACGCCGGCGATGGCGCCCCAGCCCTGGGTGTACTTCACGCCGCCGACGATATGCGGAACGTAGCTGTCGATCGTACCGACAACGCCCGATCCTTCTTCGAGCGAGATCACTGCCGAGAAGCCGTTGCCGGCGTCGAAGTAGTACTGGACGACATTGGTATCGAAGCCGCCGTAGGGAACCAGCGTATCCTGGATGACGTTGCCGGCATAGCCGATGAACGTGTCGAAGGCCGATTCGTCCTTACCGACGCGAAGGCCACCGAGCTGGATCCATGCGAAGTTCAGTGTAATGCCCCTGTTGAAGGCATAGTTCTGGGGACTATCCGGTCCCGAATAGGCGTTGCGGTTACCGAAATTGAATTTGGTCTCGGTGTATGTCTTCAAGGTACCGAGCTCGGTTTCCTGGCCGGTCCAGGTCCTTAGGTCAAGGCGGGCGTTCTTGCGCCAGGTGCCCTGGTCACTGCCGTCTTGCACGTCGTGTGTCCGCGCCCCCTCGTACGAGCCGACGTCACCGAGGCCGATGTCGTAACGGACATAGCCGCCGATGCGCAGGCAGGTTTCGGTGCCGGGGATGTAGAAGTAGCCCGAGCCGTATACGTCGCAGATCTTGACGTATTCAGCGGGTTCCGGCTCGGCAACGACGACCGCGTCGGCGGCGCGGGCACCGGAAACTGCGATCAGGACCGCAGCTGAGCCGAGAAGAAGACTCTTGATGTTCATACTTGATCTCCATTCAAAAGTTTAAAAATGGGAGGACGTCGATGACGAACCGCTCCCTGTCCCCACGATCGAAAAAGATGCGCATAGCGCTGCTCCTTCGAAGCGCGAACTTACCCACTGGACCGCTTTGTTCAAGAAAGAAATCCAGAATACCTAGGTCATGTAACCAGGCAAGTTGCAGATTTGTCACAAAAATAGAAGTATAGTTGTACAACCTGAACATGCTGTACATCCATACAAACTGTACACTTGGTAAACCGTTCAATTATACATGAACTACTCCGAGGCGACGAGGACCTCTGGGCGAACTTTGGCGTGAGAAATCCGGTCGCAGGTACGTCAACTTGACGCTGTTAGTGAAAAGGCTCGCGCGGCCGACACGACTTCTGCACTCAAATCTTCTCTGAGCATTTCGATGGGAACGCGACCTCCGAGAAACGGTGAAGGGCGGATCAACCACAGCCACGCCAGTCGGGGATTAGAAATCGAGGAAAGCACATGCCTGATTCCCGGCGCAGGCCTGCCGTCAATGAACTGAGCTAAGGGAAACACATGCCTGCGGGCGCCTCTTCGCAAAGCGACCACATCGTTGTGCCGCTGCCACCAATGCAAAGTGGAGCGCGGTATCCCAAAGGTTCTTTCGAGATATGTCGGTCCTGCAACCGGACCCGCCCACTCTGCAATGCGCGCGCCTTCTCTCGGGCAATCTTCTAGAGCCAAATGCGCGAGCGGGTCATTAGCCAGCCAGGATAATGACGCCACTTCACGGCTCTCGGGGGCGTTTAGGCGTCGAGCTGTTTCGGTCTCGATCCTACCAAAAATCTCGGCGGCCAAGGCTGTCAAGTTGTTAGCAGGACAACCTGAAAGGGCGTTTTCGGGCCGTCTTGTCTCCTCGCATCGGGCAAGGATGCGCTGCACCTCCCTCATGACAAAGCTTAAAAGTTCAGCGTGGCGCGTTTCGTTTCGAGGATCACTCGACTCGCTCATGTACTGCTCCCCGACCGCATCCCTCTCAGCAAACCGAAAGAACATCTGAAGACGCGGCGAACAAATTAAGCCATGCGCATTTTCGCACGCTCTTCAGTCGGCGAACTAGGAGCTGGCCTTGCGATCGGTGCAACTGAGCGCGCTCGGTAACTTTCAAAACTACTAAGGTAAAGTCACCCAAGCGAACAAGACCAATACAATGGAAGGCGTCAGAGTATCCTCTGACGACTCTGTGAGAGGTTACGTCAACCGGGACACACTCTCATCAATATTAGCGGCCCCATTGTACGACACATGCACGGAATCCAAAGACAAGGTTGTAGGATTCGACCCCGGGCATAATTCGTCTTGCTGGCCACGATCAGCACCGCGTCCCCGACTTGCAAAAAATTCCGGATATTGACGGCTATGTTAAAAACGACGCATTTCGCGTTTCGTCAAATTCCGATTGTATATCGAAATCATCTCGGATTCAGATGGCTTGCGAGACAGCCTCATATGCGCCAGCACATAGCCAACCAGCCCCGGGCGACTGGCGGGCGACTGGGGAAGGTCTTCGGCGGCCCCCGCCATGACGCTCGCTACCGTCGACCAATTAGTCCACAACGCCACTACCTTCGAGATAAATATCGAAGCTACAGCGCGCCAGACCGTCGGGCCAAGAAAGGTGAGGCGCTCGTCGTCGCCGCAACACCCGCTGACATCGCCTGTGATTGAAGCGCGCGTCGCATGCGACCTGCGGCTGTTGCTTAGGCTGGAGCTGGTCGGTTGGAAATGAATCATCATAGTTGACCTCGCGCCTAAAGCCGGGGCGGAAGCGGTAGACCGCGAGGTGCCGCGGGTCGGGGGACCAGCTCAGGTCGAAAAGCATAGTAGTCACCCTCCGATCCGTCCAGCTCAAAGCAATGTTCCGCTGCGGCGCAAAGGGATGCGTTATGAGGCGGAAAGAGCACGGCGCCGATATGATGCGGTCGAGCCGGAGAAGCGCTTGGTGACGCGTTCCCTGGAGCGGGTCTGGGAAGAGAAGCTTCGCGCCGCCGAGGTGATCGAATACGATTACGAACGGGATGACGAGCCACAGGTCTTGAACGAGCCGGATCGCGAGGCGCTGCAAAGGCTGGGCGAAGATCTGCCCCGGCATCTGTCACTCCTCTTCGACAACGGCAGCCGAGCGCAAAAGTATCCTGCGCCTCATCATCGGCGAGGTCGTTCCTCGACCAGAAACGGTTCCAGGGCCAGGTCTGGTTCAAGATCCAGGCGAATGGGAGCGACAAGCGCGCACTCTCTCCATAGGCGGGTTCACACCTATGGTGACTACATTGATCTGGAGCAACTGCGGAGCCGAGTGATCGAACTCAAACGCCGCGGGGCAGGATGGACAAGGAGATCCCCGGCGATCTTCAACGCGGAAAGCTTTGTCCCAGCACGCGGCTGCTCGTTCTGCGCCGGCGGTCCGTTGAAGCCGCTCGGAAACACGAAATCCCCGATTGCCGCGGCAGCCGTCCCGTCAGATAAGCGCGCTCTATTTAGGCTATCGAGGCGAAGGTACGTGGCGCACCGCCAGATCCGGCCTCGACGCGCGCACAGAACATTCGGCGCAGATCATCGCGGCCCTGAAGCGTTGGTTCGAGAAGCAGCTGTCTATGGCCCCTTCCGGCTCCCAACTGGCGACCGATATCCCCTATGCGCTCGCTTACTGGCACGGGTGACCAGGTGCGTGGAAGACGGTCGCTTGGCGGTAGACACCAACCCGGTCGAAAACGCCGTCAGGCCGGTGGCTCTGACAAAAAAAATGCACTATTGCGGGGGCATGAAGTCGAGGCCGAAATTGGGCGCTGCCGGACTCCATAAGCAAACTGGGCGACGTCACTCCGGTCCCCTCCAACGCCCGCTGGAGGCTCGACTTCGTCTCCGACACCTTCACCGACGGCCGTCGCTTCCGGGTGCTGGCCGTCGTCGACGACTACACGCGGGAATGTCTGGCACTCATCGCCGACACCTCGCTGTCGGGCCTGCGCNTCGTGCGCGAGCTGGNCGCTGTCATCCGCTGGCGCGGGCGGCCCGCCACGATCGTTTCCGACAACGGCACGGAGCTGACTCCATGGCAGTCCTGCGCTGGTGCCAGCAGACCGGCGTCGAATGGCACTATATCGCGCCGGGTAAGCCCATGCAGAATGCCTTCGTCGAGAGCTTC
>NZ_AZUX01000059.1:0-30155 GCF_000513915.1 Mesorhizobium sp. WSM2561 | reverse complement strand
CCCTCGGCCTCGGCAAAGCGGGCGACCGCGGCACGCTGGGCCTCGATGCCCAAGCCCGAGCGCCCTTGCCGCTGTGTGGAGACTCGAAAGTAGGCGACTGCGCTCGTCATGCTGCTGTTTCCGGGGTGTTCAAACTGCAAACCACCGTTTGCAGTGTGCTCGCCGGCCCCATCAAGGCAAGTTCTTTCTGGTCTTAGCCGGGTAGGCTTTGTCGCCGCGCAACATATGGGTTTGCGACTGCGGCGGTGAAACTTCGCCGACCCCTCCAGCGTTACTGCGTCTCTGTTCAACACAAGGGGCATCATGATCAATCCGGGGACGAGCACGCTTCTTCTCATTCTGGCGGCTATCGTGCCGGTCGCGGCGGCGGCAATTGCCGGCAATCTCGCTACCATTCCCAACGTACCGACATGGTACGCCCACCTGACCAAACCCTCTTTCAACCCACCTAATTGGGTATTTGCCCCGGTGTGGACGACGCTGTACCTGATGATGGCCTATGCTTTCTATCGCGTGCTGAAAGCTAACGCCGACTGGATCAGCTTTGCGGTGGCGATCTTTCTAGTTCAGATCACGCTCAACGCGGCCTGGTCGTGGGTATTCTTTTCATTCCACAGCCCGCGAGGTGGCCTCGTGGTCATCACGCTTCTCTGGCTTGCGATCGTCCTGACCATCCTGGCGTTCTGGCAGATCGATCCGACGGCCTCGATGCTACTTTGGCCTTACCTGTTGTGGGTCAGCTTCGCGGCAGCATTGAACTGGGAAATCGATCGACTCAACTGATTTTGGAATGTGCGACGACCCCCTTGCACTGAGGAGGGCTTGGGGTGGTTTCTTGAAGTTCAGGCCCTAGTACCCGGTGACCTCGGAGCGCGACTGATGTGCCATTCGAGCAAGGCATCCTGATCGTCTTCGTCGTCATCGGCATAGGGTGCCTCGTAGGCGACGCACATCAGCAACTCATGTCTGGCCTGGCCGGATCTCTTTCCCGCTCCGCCTTTGCGAACTCTTCGTCGCTAAGCGAGCCATCGCCGTAGTCGGCGTAGTCTAGGTGCACCCACCCATGCCCCAGCAATTCCATCCCATAATTAACCCCGACAAAACCGCTTACCGGGATCAGATAGGTCCGCACAAACGGGTGGTTTTCATAGCCTGCCTTGATGAATTGCGCGCCAGGAGTGTTTTCGATGAACCACGGCTGGCCGCCGAAATAGCCAAACTGCCTTGAGATGATTTTGCCAAGCAGGCTCAGCGCCACAAGAGGATCCTCGCGCATGGTCGTATAGGTCTCAGGATTGAAGTGAACCGATCGATGCCGCAGCGTTTCCAATTTCAGGAAATTCTCGGCTGCTTCCGGCAGGAGTACATTCCAGTCGGTGAGGATTTCGACGGAGCGCGGCCAATTGTCGAACGAATCCTTGTTGTAGACTTTTCGGTAGTGCAGCGAGGACCTGAAGCTGTCGCGTAGGTCGAGGATCAGGTGATTGAGTATGCGCTCGCCCAATGCGCAAGCGGCGACAAGCGCCGGGTAATACGCTCCCACCACGAAGGCCGAACGTGCCTGCCAATGCATAGAGTTGTGATAGGTTACGAGCGACATGCTTTTAGGGCCAAGGTCTCTCGTATTCTGGATAACGGCGTCGATGTTACCCTCGCCGTGTTCTAGCTTCAGACGCTCGATAGCGCTTGCCCGGTTTTCAAGATGGTTCTTCTTGACGGGTTCATCCCAATGTTCTGCCGGTTCATCGAGGCTGAGCGGCGTTGAGTCAAAGTCGAACGAATACGGGTTGTAACGTCGGCGTCCTCGATCCGCGAGCTGATGATGTAAGGCGTGGTCGTAACCCCCCCTTGGCAAGTCGGCGATCGTGATGCGACGTTGTTCCATGATTTGATCGTAGCCGGGCGATTGGCCCGTGCTCAAGTTATTCGCCCGATCTGCACAAACCGTTTCCAGGTTCGGGAACGATCTGGACGCGAAGACTCCTCGTTGCGCCAGATGCGGACACTTGTGATTTGCAGGGCTAGGGCCAATCCCAGACCTTGGCACCGGTTGGTCAGGTTGTCCGCTTTCGGTCGGCTGGTCCTACCAGCGGACGGTCTGCCGTCAGCCCAATGGGAACTGACCAGCTGATCCAATGGCGAGTTATTTCTGTGCATTCCTCGCTTAGCAGGCTCGCTGCAAACCACCCCCAGCTTCGCATCCGAAAAACCATGTGATTTCAATGGTAGAAAGCTTGGGAGCAAATAGGCGCACTCCCCAGCTTTGGAGAATATCGGCTCATAGAGAGCAAAGAAGGTGCCATCGCTACCATGGCCGGTCTACAGCTTTCGGCCGAAAGCCCGCAGAACTGCGGGGTTTTCATACCGCCACGTCTACTTAGAGAACGTTGTGTAAGAGGTGAGTGGTAGCGGGAAGGGCGCTGAAATCCAACGTTCTCCGCTCAAACCGACTCGCTACCGAGTCCAAGGCTCGGCTTTAGCTCCCTGTCCGCCCAGACCGACGGCGACAGCGTGTAGGCGCCGGTCTGCAGCTCGGACAACTTGCCATGCGCGCTCACGCCGCGGCCTCCGGTATGAGCGTGTCGAGCATGCTGTGGCCGCCAGCCGGCGGCTCTCCGCCATTGCAGGTCACGCTGTCGGGGAGTGTCGCTGACACTGTCTGCCTCCGTTGCAGGTTTTGCCGGCGGAGCGCCGGCGTCGATTGCCGGAGGCTCGGGCCGGGTGACGGCGTCGATCGTCGGTGGCGCGGACCTTGCCGATGCCGGCATGCCATCAAGCTCGAGCAGCGCCGCCGCCAGCTTCTCCTTCGTCGCCGCGTCGTCGACCACGGCGAGCAATTTGTCGATCACGATGGTGATGTTCGGCCCGTTTTGACGTTGACGGCGACGTTGATGTCGTCGAGCTGCGATCGGATCGATGCTAAGCCCCTGCCACCTCTTCCCTGGTTGGCAACGCTGCCTCGATGGCGGCGAGGCGTGAGGGCGCCGCAGTCACCGCCCGCGAGGTCGGCAGGCCGAGACATTTGGACCGATGCCGATGCAGCGAGCCCAGCGCTAGGCCATACCGCCGTGCTATCTCCGACAGCGTGGCGCCGCCGAGCAGCGCCCTGTTAATGATGTTAATGCTGGTATTCGAGCAGATCTGGCAGCGGCGTCCCATGCGACAGCCTTCCTGACCTATTTCCGCAATTGTGTAGACTTTCCGAAAACTTTGGAAGCCCCGGGTGGAGTGATTGGTTGACGATCTCTACCCAACGTCACACACTCGTACTCTTGGCGCCTAGCCGATAGGCAATTCCTGTGCGGAAAGTCTTTATTATTTCTGATCTTCACTTGGGAGGCACCTACCCGGTTTCCGGGGAAGCCGGAGATCGCGGCTTTCGATTGTGCACCCATGCCGACACGATTGTGCACTTTGTCGATCAATTGGCAAAGGAGATGGTTGAAAAGGGGCCGTACGAACTGGTCCTGAACGGTGACACGGTAGATTTTCTTGCCGAACGCGATGGCGACGCCAACGCCTGGTCGCCTTTCACTTCCGATCCGCAGTTGGCGGTCGATAAGTTCAATGCCATCGCTGCAAGGGACCCCCAGGTATTTGCGTCGTTCGGCCGATTTCTAGCCGTAGGGGGCCGACTAACTGTCCTCCTCGGCAATCATGATATTGAGTTGAGCCTTCCTCCAGTAAGGGCCGCGTTGCGCCAAGCGCTCGGCGTCCAGCCGAGTCACAATTTTGAATTCGTCCAGGACGGTGAGGCCTATGTGATCGGCGACGCGCTGATCGAGCACGGAAACCGATATGACTCTTGGAATCAAATCGATTTAGATGCCTTGCGCCGTGTTCGCTCCCTGATTTCGCGGCGGCAGGCGGTCCCGAAACAATACGAATTTGCGCCACCACCTGGCAGCCTATTGGTCACCTCGGTGATGAACGAGATCAAGCTGAAGTATCCGTTTATCGATTTGCTCAAGCCGGAAATTTCCGCAGCCGTTCCTATCTTGCTTGCACTCGAACCAAGCTATCGCAAGCGATTCGGCAACGTTGCCCGGCTTTGGTACTGGACCCGTAGCCACGGCCTTGAGGGTCCCGCGTTGCCGAAATTCGGTGGCGACATTAATGCACCCGTCCAACCGGATCAGCCGTTTGGTCATAGCATCGGGGCCACGGGGGAGTCCGTGGGTATAGGCTCAGCGCAATCGCTTCTTGGTGCATTGAACGAGGAGGAAGCGCTCAAGGGCGTGATCAGAGATGCACTCGGGAATGACTCGACGAATTTTCTCCGCCAGATCGATGACGATTCTAAGCTCAAGGCCGTGCGATCGGTGGCCGGAATGGATGTTGGTGTCAGGGAGACTTTGGATAAGGCGCTCGGTGTCTTTGATCTCGTGTTGGGTTCTGAGTCTGCGCGATTGGAAACACGTTTAGGTGCGTTGCTCAAAGCGATACGCGGCCTGCAGAAAGAAGACACGTTTAATGAGAGCGTGGAGACACTGACGGAATATCTCAATGCGGCACGCGAACTGACCAAAGGCGGGTTTCGCTACGTCGTGTTTGGCCACACGCATCAAGCTAAGTGCATTGAGCTTGACACTGGCCGTTGGTATTTGAATTCGGGGACGTGGGCAGATGTCCTACGCTTTCCGATCGAGATACTTGCCAGTCCCGAAGCAGAAGCGCTCAGCGCACTGAGAAACTTTATCGACGAGTTGAAGCGCGGAGACTTCACGCGTTGGACGCTGTTTCGACCGACGTACGTCCGACTCGACGTGGACGATGCCGGCAACGTGACCGCGGCCGAGTTGTGCACAGTACCGACAGCGGTGCCGTAGCGTTATCCGCTGGCGATGAACGGCTATTACCGATTGCCGAGAGGAAGATATGAACAAGAACATACGCGCCGCAATCGCCAAGATTACGGTTGGGCGTGAAATATCGGTGCGCGGAACCGCTTTCCTGATCGAAAAGAACCTTGTGGCAACGGCGCTGCATTGCGTAGCGGATCACGATGTGGAAGTGCCGTTGGATGGAGATACTCCAAAGTGGCTCGGCACGATCAATTTGGAATTTCCAGGTCATGCCACCACGGCGACGCCGCTCCGTTGGAACTACACGGCCGATTGTGTTCTGCTGAAGTGTGATGGTCCGCCAACATCCCAACCGCTGCCCCTCCAAGCACTGCCGCGCTCACGCGGCCACTGGGAAACATTTGGCTTTCCCAACATGCAACCGCTGGATGGGATCGCGATTGATGGGAGAGTGACCAACCACTCAGGCGAGCTTTATGGCACGCCGGCGATTCAGCTCTACAGCAAACAACTCGCGGCCGGGATCGGCGGCGACCCCAGAGGATTTTCGGGGGGGCCGGTTCTCGTGCGCAACGGAGTAGTCGGTCTGGTACGCTTCGCCCTTGGGCCGGAGGATCGGTCAGTTGCCGGCACCGCCTACGCCTGCCCATCAGAATTCTTGGCCGAACTCGATCCAACGCTCAAGGTTCGGGCGATGCCAAAACGAAAGGTCGGCCCCGGCTCGGTCTTTATCGAAAACTTTACATTTTACAATCGCGCTCCAGACGACCCTGCTGAAACGGCCAGTGGCGAGCCGGTCGGTCCCTGCCCCTATCCAGGGTTAGCGTATTTCGGGCCGAATGATGCGGGTCTGTTTTTCGGACGCGACGCGGCTATCACCAGATTGGTGGAGGCAGTTGGACGGCAGAGTTTCACGGCGTTGGTCGGCGCTTCTGGTAGTGGCAAATCCTCCGTCGTTCTGGCCGGTCTAGCGCCGCGGCTGCACAGCGGGGGCGGCTGGCGATTCAGCCACTTTCGCATTGGTACTGAGTTGGAGCGCGACCCATTCCTGGCCTTGTCGCGCGCATTAGCGCCGCTCTATGTCGCAAGCGACTCCGATGTTGAACGATTGAGAAACACGAAATTGTTGGCAGCCAGCCTGCAGGCCGGCGAGTTATCATTGCGCGACGTATTCGCCGATTGCCGCAGCCGGAACACGGGGCGCCGCATCTTGCTGATTGCGGATCAGTTCGAGGAAGCTTTCACCCTGATCGAAGATGACGCAGTTCGAAACCGATTCATCGATGTTCTACTCGCCGGCTTTCCCGATCCGGCGGCGGGCACTGTCCCAGACATCTGCCTGATGTTGACCATCCGCGGGGATTTCTACGGCCGGGCGCAATACCATCGCCAGCTTAACGATGCGCTGCAGAACCACACGGAAAACCTTGGCCCGATGACGCGGGAGGAATTGCAGGCGGCCATTATCCGCCCAGCGGAGAACGCTGGGGTCGCGTTCGAGCCCGGTCTGGTCGAGACGCTGCTCGACACCGTCGAGAGTCAGCCCGGCGGTTTACCGCTGCTGCAGTTCGCGTTGCGAGAGATGTGGGGACGACAGGAACGCAAAAAGATCACCCGCAAGAGCTACAACCATATTGGAGGCATAAAAGGCGCGCTGGCGCAGCGCGCGGAAGCGGTGTTTCTGCGGTTGACCAAGAACGGCCACGATGCCGCGATGGACAAGGCCTTTCAGCGGCTCTTCACAAGGTTGGTGACCCTAGGTGAAGGTCAGGAGGATACGCGGCGTGTGGTCGAGAAGGCGGAACTGGGTGACGAAGTCTGGGGGCTCGCACAGCGACTGGCTGGAGAGGAAAACCGGCTCGTGGTAACCAATACTTTGACGGCGCGCGAGACCGTTGAGGTGGTGCATGAGGCGTTGATTCACCACTGGCCGAGGCTCGTTGAATGGATCAACCGCGACCGCGACTTCCAGTCTTGGCTGCGCCAATCCAAGTTGACCATCGAGTTGTGGCTGGCTAACCGCGAGGACGAGGGTCTGCTATTGCGCGGCGGCATGTTGGCTCAGGCCAACGAATGGCTAGCAAAGCGGCGCGACGATCTCAGCCAGACTGAGCGGGACTTTATAGAGGTAAGCCTTGCGCTTCGTCAGAAGATGGAAGCGGAAAAGGAAGCACTGCGCCAGGCCGAGATTAGTCGTCAGCACCAATTGGCGGAAGCAGCTACAACACTTGCAATGGTGAAGCAAGAACGGGCTCAACAAGCAATCAAGACTGAGCGCGGGCTGGATTTGAGCCAGCGAGGTTGGGGCGCAATTTTTCCGCAAAACTCGCAATCGAACACGGGTGCGCTGTTGCAGAAACTTCTCGAGCATCGCCGGAACGGAGCGGGCTCAAAGTACCTAGAGCTAGCGTATCGACCCGGTGAGACGGCTCGGCAACTGTTGGCGCGATACGGAGCAGACTCGGGTGCATTGGACCCAATTCCGTACTACCTGCTCATCGTCGGAAGTCCTGAGCAAATTCCTTACTCAATGCAGTATGAACTTGCCATCGATCACGCCGTTGGCCGCATCTTCTTTGAACAACCTGAGCAATACTCAGCTTATGCAGATAGTGTTGTTCATGCAGAAACCGCTACATATTCAGGGTCAGCCACCGCCCTGATATTTGGACCAACGCATGAAAATGATATAACTTCGGAAATGGGTGCCAGATGGCTGCTCGAGCCGGTCACTAGATCATTTGAGGAAGAAAAGCAGAGTTGGACCTCCTTCGACTGGTCTCTGACAAAACTAATTGGAGAGTCGGCGACAAAGTCTCAATTAACAGGTATATTGAGAAGCGGAAAACCTCCCGCGTTGCTGTTTATTGCATCTCACGGATTGTCTTTCTCTAAAGATGATCCCAGACAAAAGGAGTTAGCTGGTGCGATCTTGTGCGCTGAATTCGCGGGGCGGCAGGCTATAACGGAGGATATGTACTTTTCCGCTTTAGATAGCAGTGCGGAGATTGATTTAAAGGGAACAATCGTATTTGCTTTTGTTGGTTACAGCGCTGGTACGCCCCGATTCGATGACTTTGAGGAATACCCGGCTGAAAGACGACGGGAGCTTGCCAACTATGATTTGATGTCAAAGCTTCCCATGCGATGGCTTGGAATTCCTGATCGTCGCGGAGCACTCGCTTTTATTGGGCACGTTGATACGAATTGGGCGTTTTCAATAGAGCCCTTGAAGACAGGACCAACTGAGCCGGCCCGCTATCATGTGCCAAGCCTGTTCACGCAAGCACTTCGACAACTGATGAACGGCTATACTGTTGGACTTGCGATGGAAGGTTTTCGGCGCCGTTTTGCGCTCAACGTTACGTTGCTAGTGTCCGAGCTACTTCCATCGTCGACCGATGAAACTGTGCAACCAAATGCCGCGAGAAGGGCTGCTATCGACATCCGCAACTATGTGATTATTGGTGACCCGGCAGTATCATCGCCGGCCCGCCAAGCAGAATTGCGTTGAGCTGACAGCGCAGAGCTTTTTGGCTAAGTTGCACACAATTCGTGGAAGCGCCCAGACTGGATGTCTGCGTTTGGCGCGATTCGCCTCAACGTCGTTGTCGCCTGAACCGAGTTCGATCCGGCCGCTCGGCGAGCGGTTTTCATCTGGATTTTGCCATTTCCCAGTTCAGTGCCGGGTTTGTCCCGCTGCACTGGGGCGGCGCTGCCACAATCTACACAAGCGGGAGGATGGCGGAGGCGCCCAGTAAGAGGCGGGGCGGCGGCGGGTGGCGCTGGCCATGTACCCCCAACCCCCTTGCGGTGCCGGGATACCGCGCGGCCTTATGCGGGACGGATCGACACCAGCAACAACGCAACAATCGAACCACCTCGTCGCCCCCGCACACGAATGCTGAGCGACCTTCACAGTCCACCCCCGATTTGATCGGAGGCTGGTGGCCGATTCAAGAATTCAGCGTGACAGAATAGCTACGTTCCGTCTGGTAAGAGCGCAGCTATTGATCCAACTCTCTAGGTGTGCATTTTGGGTGGCTGGGGGGCAGGATGGCCAAGGCAAAGGACAGGAAGGCGAAAGCGCGCCGAGCACGTGCGCCGGCAGCCATGAGTTCGCCGAGGATGGCGAAGGCGAGGAAATCGCAGACAGCCGTTCCTCTTAGTCCAACGGCAAGAAGACGAGTGCGCGTAGCCTCCTCGCTCATGGAATACATCGCGGCCAACATCGACAAAGGCGGAACGGTGATTGTCCCTGCGGGCCGGATTATTGCAAAGGATGCGGAAGGGAATAACGCGGCCGTTACTGCCGCCGAGATTGTCGCATTCGTAGAACTATGGAGCGCGCCGGAAAGCTGGCCGAGGTCGAGATGCGGCCCAACGCCTATGTTTTCAGAATCCTCCGAGGTCCTGCTGCGAACACCAAGAGACCTCCAACGAAGGCAAGGTCCTCACGGTCACCTCAGTTGCCAGGTGTAGGGGAAATGATGCGCGCAGTTCTCGCTGCCATCGACGCGGGCCCGAAGCATCATGCCGAGGTTCGAGCCGCAGCGGCCAAGGCTCTAGGCTATTCTGCACCTGCGGCAACGACATAAATATCAGGAGACAGCTTCGAGGGACGTATAGGTCTCTGCATCGAGTACCATAAGACGCTAGGCCACATCGATCGCGAAGCGCGAGCCATCTCGATCCTGCCGCGGGGCCGCACACGGCTTCTGGAAAGCAGGGCCTTCGAAGGGGAAGAAATCCCGAAGAAGTACAGAACCGCAGATAAGTCGTCCAATGCTGCCCGGCAGTCCCCCGCATCGAATGGCGGAGACGTGAGCAGACTTCTGCTTACGATTGCGAACCTTCCTCCGGAGAGGCTGATCGTCCTCTGGTCGAACGCCGTGAAGGTTCTAAGCGACCCCTCCAGAGCGACGGAGCATGAGCGCGCCCGAAAGGCAATTGCCGCGGTCGAGACGGCCTGGGACACGCTCGACTGGAGCAAGGACGAAGAATTCGCGTGGCCGTCTTCAGAAGCGCTGGGTCGTTCCGGAACGTCCACGGTTCCGGAACTGCGGTCCGAGGGTATGCTGTCTTATCTGGAGTGCCGGGTAGGGAAGGCTGCCGGACTTCCCGCAGTCGTCCGGTAGGCGATTCTGGCGCGCGTTCGAAGGGAAACTGCCCCGCGTCTTCGATGCCGATTACATGCGGGCATGGGGAAGTCCCGGAAGCGCACACCGGCTCCGAAAAATGGCCGAGTCCCTGGCTGCGTTTTCACGGAACGCGAAGAGAAGCGACGAGGACCGGCTCGACGAAGCCATCAGACAATGGGAGCAGGACTTGGAATTCCTGCATGAAAGGTACTACGTCGGGCGCTTCGGCTTTGGCTGGCCGACGACCTCGATCAATGATCCAGTTCGGATGCTAGTTCAACGGTAGCTGTCGCGTACCTCATGAACGCGTCTTCGGAAAAATGCTGGCAATAGTGAAACCTAGCCAGGCAACGAAGAGTTCGGCTTGATCACGATCGACGACATCTATGCCATTGGTCAGACCAGTTCGATGACGAACCGGCGACAGCGACAGTGGTCGTTTCTGGCGCGTATTGCTGCAAAGTGCTGCAAAATGCGAAACACATCAGCCAGCAAGGGTCACGTAACAGCCCGGCTGCGGCAGAAAGCCTCGCTGTTTCAGATAGATGGTGATTGGTGGAGGGAAGGAAACTGGGATCCAACATTCTCGGGCAGGAATACGCTCATCCTCGAAAGGAGGGACCTATGATTCCGTCGGCATTGTCAGGATCAAAACTCTCTTTACATTGATCAGTAGTCGCTGATCAGGCCGAGGGCGGCAGATCGTCGATTTGGTCGAAGCCGAGACCGCTGGCCGCGCCGCCGCGTCCGGTCTCGCGGGCACGGCCAATCCAGAGGTAGGTTCGCCCGTCATACCAGCGCGCGCGCTGTACGCGCCGGGAGACAATGATACCTGAGCCAGGCACTTCTTCCTCGGCGACGTAGAACGGCGCCGGCAACTCGCTGAGGAGCAGGCCGCGCCGTCGCGGGTCGACCGGCGGCGTGCCGTGCGGCGGCATAGCGCCGCGGCGCAGACGGATATCGGTGATGCTGCCCGGCAGGTGCTCGGGCATGAACGGCACCCAGTTTTCGGGCACCGTAGTGCCGAGCGTGTAGCGAACGCCCGCGATGGTTGGAGGTGGGGGCGGCTCGTCGGGAATTAGCAGCCGCGCTTCGATACCCTTTCCGGTGCCGTCGGGGACGATGTCCTCGACTGCCCAGGCAAGGTTCGCCATCTCGTCGCGCGCAAAGCTCACCGCTTCGAGCGGCTCGCTCACATCGACCGAGGTGAGGCTCGCGGGCAGCCAGAAGAAGTGGCCGCGCCAATCGTCCCGGCTCTCGCCCGTGACCGAGAAGAAGCTCCAGCGCTGCCAGACATTCTCGTCCGCACCGTTGGCCGGGGGAACCAGCGTTCTGTCGCCGAACACGTCGGTGACAACGAGCCCGAGTACCTCGCAGAGATTGTTGACCGGCATTTCGAACGGGATGACGAACCAGTCGTTACCGTAGATCAGGCCCATCTCGGCGAAGATCAACAGCAGGTGATCGGTGGTCTTTGCGTTGAGCGAGCCGAAATTGATCCGCCGGTCCTCCATCTCCCAGAAGCGCGAGCTGGGCATGCCGGGGAACGAGGCGGCGGTAGGTACGAACGACAGCGGCTTGATCGCAGGCTCCGGGACCAGCACTGCGCCCGCCGGCGGCGCGAGTGTCGTACCGGCGGGGGCTGCATCGAACGCGTACCAGTCGAGGCGCCCCTCGGCGTAGCGCGGCGCCGTAAGCAGCGCCTGCTCGCCGTTCGCCGTTGCAGCGGTCGAGATGCGCACGTCGTACGAGAGGCGGTCGGGAATCCAGGCGCGCGGCGGCGCCGGCTGGGCTGCGCCGAACACGCGCTGGCGCCAGGCGGCGACCGCATCTGCCGCAGGCTCGACGTCCGCGGCCGCTGCGCCGAGATCGGCGGCGAGCATGCCGGCCGTATGGCTTTCCAGCATCTTGGCGCCATCAAAGGCGCGGCTCGCAGCCAGGCGATAAAGCGCGTGCGCATCGGGCTCGCGCGGCCAGTCGGCATCTGGGTCCAGCGGAAATTGGATGCGCGCGGCGGTCGCTACGGCGGCGCGGACGCCGGCGGGAACCCGGCGGAGGAAGATCTCGGCCGCCTCGATCCGCGCCGGCAGCGTCCACGGGAAAGCCTCACGCTCGACGGCAACCTCAAGCGGTGTCGTCTCGTCGTAAGGCTCGGCTGCCATACCGGCGAAAGAGACACGCTCGAACGGGGCGAGCCGGGTGGCGACCCGAGCGTCGATCGGCGAAGCGGCGTCCTCTCCCTGGAACTCGCCTAGCTGCCATTGCCGGGTCAGGAACCAGAGCGCGTCGCGCACTTCGGCGCGGAGACTTCGGGTGAAATCGACCGTGCGTGGCCGGCCTTCGAGCCGGTTGTAGGCGGTGATCGCCGGTGCCCGGTAAATCTCCTTGAGCACCTTGCTGCTAGTCATGACTTCGGTGAAATGGCTCATGGCGAGGTCCCCGCGGCCACGAAGTCCGCCATGTATGCCGTTGCCATCACCTGCGTGAGGATGATCGGCACACTGAGCCCGAAATCGAGCGACAAAGCGCCCGGCGACGTCGAAAACTCCGCCATCGTGGCGGGCGTGAGCGTCGTCACGCCGGGGACTTTGTCGAGCATGTCGGGCTCGACTGCGCGGAGCTTCGCGCGCAGCATCGTGTCGCGCACGATGCCCATCAGGTCGTCCCAGCTCCAGATGCGGTCGCCCTCGCCCGCGACAGCGAGGAGCAGCGATTGCATCGGGCCACTGTTGGGTTGGTCGAAGTTGAAGGCGAGGCCGGTGACCTCGCTCTTTCGCGGGAAGGACTCGGTCCATTCGTCGATCTGTAGGCCGCAGCGCGCGGACGCGGGCGCGAAGCCCTGAGGCCTCAGCTGTATGATCGACAGCGTGTCGTCGAGGATCTCGTGATTGGGGGGCAGCGCCGCGCCGAGCCAGACGTCGTCGGTGCGCGGCGGTAGCTGGATCGCCGCGAGCTCCGTGACGGCGCCGGTCGTCAGCTCCGCGATGATCCGCAGCCGGTGCAACCGGTGCGCTGCATGGCGCACCTGCGCGACGCTGGTCAGCACGTCGCTGACAGGATCGATCGTTGGATCGCCGCCCTGCGCATGCGTCAGCATAGCGAGGCGGGTTGCGTCGCTCGCCGCAAGCTTTGCGACATTGGGCGCGGTGAAGCGCGGCAGCACGCGGAAGTCGGCGCCCAGCAACTCATGCACCGCCGCGATCAGCTTCCCGGCGGCCTGCGGCGGGCTCAGACCCGCAACCTGGCTCTCGGTATCGAGCGCGACGGCACGGTCGCGCAGCGTTGCGAGCGCGGTGGTGATCGTTTCGCCCTGCCGGACGAGCGTATCGTCGGCGCCCGCGGGGAATGAAAACGGCACACCTGCATCGGCGGCGCGACGTAGCACGTCGCGGAGTGCGGTGAACTCGGGGACACCCCCTCCGCTAGCTTTGGCGTTGGTCACGGCAGCGCCGAGGTCGGCGACTAAAGTGTCAGCGTTGGTCTTCAGCACACCGAACCGAGTCCGGAGCTCGGCGACGTCGATGCCGGAAGGATCGGTGCCTGTGGGCAGGGGCTGCGAGGCGGTGAGCGAATCCCGTCCGTCGATTGGCCGGGCGCTCGAGAGCACCTGATGCACGAGATCGAGCACAGCGAGCGCATCGCCCATCGACGCTACTGTAGCATCTACTAAGCCGGTCGTGGCGAAAGCGATCGCGACCACTGCATCGCGCGAGG
The DNA here is from genome assembly GCF_000513915.1 of Mesorhizobium sp. WSM2561. Classification (NCBI taxonomy): domain Bacteria; kingdom Pseudomonadati; phylum Pseudomonadota; class Alphaproteobacteria; order Hyphomicrobiales; family Phyllobacteriaceae; genus Mesorhizobium; species Mesorhizobium sp. WSM2561. The sequence goes on along the minus strand of NZ_AZUX01000059.1, from coordinate 16,495 downwards.
CCCCGGTCGCCGCCAGCGCCGCGGTATGGATACGAGCCTCTAGCTCCTGTGGACCAGCGGCGTCGCGCACGCCGCGAGTCATATGCATTAGGTCGAGGGGCTGCAGGACTAGTTCGGACAGGCGCACGGCCGTTTCCGTGGTCGCGCCCGCCTCGGTCAGAGAGACCTTGCAAGAGAACTTTGCTGGATCGCCGAGTAGCGAGCCGATCCAGGCATTGAGCGGCGGCTCGAGTTGGGCTCGTGGCGTCATTGCGATCGGCGCCCACGGGTTCGCAATCACCGCCGGGTCGAGCTCGATGGTTAGCCGCTGCGTGAAACTGAGGTCGGTGCCGCGGGAAGAGCGGGTGACTTCGATCTCGGGCGGGGCGACGGCGGCCGAGAGTGACTGCACGATCGCCGCCGAGCGATCGAAATTGCCGAGCGCGAGCTGATAAGCGCTCTCGGTCGTCACCACATCCTTGAGGGAATCGAGCGAGTCCTTGAGCCGGTCGCGGATCGCCTTCAGCTCATCACTCTTGGTCGTCGAAAGCGCTGGCAGGCCGGGCACCCCAGCCGGGAATGTTTCGGCTGCGGCGATGACGTCGAGGCCGTTGACAACGCTAAAGTCCGGCACGATCTCGGGGGCATCTCCGGGATGGCCGGCCTTGGGAATCTTGGTGCGCTTGATGGGGAACGCCTGACGGAAGGCGGGTTTCAGGTCGTTAAGCACCACCGGGCTCACTGGACGCGTCGTCGCGTCGTGCAGCCCGCGCTCGAACTCGATGCCAAGCAGCACTTCGATGGGCTGACCGTTGCGCACACCGTCCATCAGTTCCTTGGCACGCCGCACCCGTCGCGAGCTGAGGTTGATCGCGAGCCGGCCGGGGTCGTCTGGCGTTGCGTGCGTGAGATAGCCGTTGCGCAGCACTGCCGCCGCGGTTGCGTGGTTGAGTGAGGGAGTGTGCACGAACCCCGCGCCGTCTGCAGGCGAAAAGAGGTCGCCATGACCCTCGCGCAGCGATTCGTGCAGCGTGCTTTCCTCGAGGGGCTTCCGGCGGCCGGGTACGGCACGCACATTCTCGAGATAGCCCACCGCGCCAATATAGAGGCCGCGACGGGTCTCGATTTGGCCCTCAGTCAGGCGCCGGCGGACGAGACGCCGGTCGATCAGCGCGGTCTCCCAGGCGTCAAGCCGGTAGCTCAGGGTATCGACATGTTCGGCGAGGAGCCGCTCGAGACGCGCGGTCGGCAATCCGCGCAGCACGCCATAGGCCGCCAGCATTTCCTCGAGCGGCGCGCCGATCGGGGCATGGATGCCGGTTCGGTATTCGGGCAAATGCACCATGGCGAGCAGCGACAGGTCCGAGCTGACGGTGCCGCTCACTGCACTCGCTGGGGCTGAAAGAAACTCCCAGGCTGCGACGTCGACCGCCGGGGTCATGCCTACGAACTTCCGGCTCATCACCAGCTCCGGCGCTTCGATGTCGAACAGCTTAAGCCAGCGGTTGACGCTGGTGCCGACCTGAATCAGCAATGCGTGTCGCAGGAGCATGTAGAGCAGCGCCGTCGGTTTCGGCGCGCCGCCAAAATCCTGCGCGCGGAGCGCATCGGCGCTGCGGGCGTTCGCCGTAAGCCAGTCGATGTAATTTTTAGTCTGCGCCACGTCGTACGGCTTGATTATGTCGCTCTCCGAGAACGGCTGGCCGTCGATCAGCGAGGTCTGGGGGATGAGCGTCTGATGCCGCTGGTAAATCAACTGGAACAGCAGCGGATAGGGCTTGAATGTGCCGTTGGCCCGCTGGATTTGGTAGCCGAAGTCGACCAGCGTCGAATCCGCGGCGATCCCCGCGAAAACCGACTCGAACACATCACCCATCCGGTCGCCGCCTGTTTGGAACCCGGCGAGATTGGAGAGATGATCGTAGGTTGTGGCGATGCGTTGGAAGTAGTCGGCTGCCGTGGGCTGTAATCCCATCACCGCGAGGAGGTCGGCGCTGCCGTTTGAGGTTGCGCCGAGCCGAGCCAGTTGAGACACTTGTGCCGTCCACACTTGCCGGGCCTTGGCGATGATCCCCTCGATCGCGAGATCGAGCCAATTCTCGCGCATCGGCTCGCTGCGGAAGCGCGGCGCCGGTCCCGCGAGGACAATGCCATAGGGCTGGTTGCCGACGCGGATCGAGGCAAGGGGCCCGCGTCCGGTGACGTTATGAATGAATAGCTCGCGCAGGTCGTCGAGAGTCGCATCGCCCGCAACCTCGCCGACCATCGTCCTGAGGAAGTAGCCGAGAGTGCCAGGATAGAGAGCCGCGTTCATCGCCACGGCTTCGGCATGGTCATGCCCGTCCGCATGCGGCACGCCCGCAAACAGCTCGGGATCGAGCCCGAGATAGGCTGCGAGCCGGCGCCCGTCATTCGCCGTATCGAGGTCAACAGAAACCTCCGGCGTATCGCCCGCTTTCGCGGCGGCAAAGCTCGCATCCGCGAACCAGTCGATGCCGTCGAGCCCGGCATCCTCGCCGCTAGTGTTGTTGGTCGCGGTCCCCTGCGGTACGAGGGCGAGGCCCTTGACCGAATAGCGGTGGCCGGCCAGTAACTCGGTGATGAGCGCCTCAGTGTCGGCGACGTCGGCCGAGTGTTTGAGCCCCAACACGATGAGTTCGTCGAAACCCGCCTCGTCCCCGGGCTTGAGCGCCACACGAAAGCCGAGCCCCATCTCAACCGCGGCCTTGAAATCGCGAAGCCACTCGGATTCTGTGTCGAACACCATGCGACCGTCCGCACCGCGCTTCCACGAGGCGCGGCCATCGATCATCAGCGGCGCCGGACCGGCCTGCACGACGTCAGGGATCAACTTGCCGATTAGCCGGTGGATCTCCTTGCCGGCGCGAGACAGCGTCAGTGCCACTAGGTCGGGCAGTACCTTAACCAGTGGCGGCTGCGTCCAGCTGTCCTCCTTCAGCACCGACTCGACCGGGAAGGTCAGGCCCGCGATGCCGACGGTCGCGAGATCGGCCCAATTGGTCGGCTTGGTCCGCTTGAGCACGTAGGCGGCACGCGGCGCCTCGAAGGCCTCGACCAGCTTGCGCCAGGCTTCCTTGCGTGACGTTTCGCTACCGTCGGCACCGATGGTGCGCCAATACTCCTGTCCGACCTTCGCCTCGGCATGCGTGAGGATCTCCTCATGCGTGTCGATCGAGATTTCGTCGGGAAATACGCGGACGAGGAGTTCGGAATCCTTGAACCGCGTCTCGACGCGCAACGGAAGGAGCAGGATCGGCGTATCGGCGGACCAGAAGCCCGTAAGCGTCTCCGGCGACAGCGTAGCGTGGAGGCGATCGATAAGGTCCGCGACCTTCCTCCGAGCATCGTCCTGCTTGCCGACGCGGCGAGAGAGCGCCTCGCTGCTCTGCTGCAACTTTGCCTCAACCGCCTGAAGCTCGTCGCGGTCGCCCCCGCCCCCGAGGCGCTTCTTCTCGCGCATCAGCGAGATGTGTTCGAGCCGCGCGGCGTGCGCCTCACGGCCGAGGTCGGTCTCGGCGGCGCGCGCCGTGCGAAGCTGCGTGAGGATCTCGCCGGGCTCAGGCATTCAGCTTCTCCAGCATTTCGCGGGCATGGACCGCGATCATTACCGGGCGCTGAAACAGGATCGCGGCCATATCCGCGGCGTGACGGCCCCACTGCGCCTTGAGGTCTGCGGCAAGCAGGTTGAAGAAGGCCGGGACCGGGGGGGTGGCCGGACTGAGAAAGGTCACGGCGGAGACGCGGTCCCAACTGAGGTCGTTCCAGGTGATCGGCGTCGTGTTGTCGTCGTCGGGGCCGAACTCAATGTCGAGGCCGAAGCGCGGCTCGCCCGGCAGCTCCTGGATGACGAAGTACCAGCCCCAGTCGTCGCTCTCCGTATCCGGATCGTCATCGCCCTCCGCCTGCTCGATGGTGAGATCGAAGCCGAAAAAGCGGATGTCCGGCTCGATCTCGGCGGTGAACAGCGGGAAGCGAATCTCCACATTCATCTCGGCCTCGGTCGTCACCGGCAGGATGACCGGCTTCATCGACGGATCGAGCGCGCCGGATGCGTTGCGCGCCATGTGCGCCTTCTGCGCATACACAAGCGTGTTGGGGTACTTTTTCAGCAGTTCGCCGCGGATGGTGAGGACGAGGTCGCCGGTCTTAGGCCGTTCCGGCGGCTTGTGGGTGCCAAGGGCCGACAGCGTAGTCCAGGTATCGAGGGGCGCGATATCGCGATACATCGCCTTGAGCTGCTCGGTCGTCACCGCCGGGTCGGGCGGCGGCACGACGAGGCCACGCACGCTCCAGAACTGGCGGAAATAGCTGCCGCGCTCGTCGGTCGGATACTCGCGCCACAAGAGCTCGCGCCCGAACTCGTGGTTGAGACCCACCATGTAGGATTCGATGAAAGGCGGATTGGTCTTCAGGAGCGTGATCGTGTCGGGCGGGATCAGCTTGAGGTTGGGAAGGAAGAGTTCCGCCGAGAGATCGCGCAATTTCTCGTACATCGGGTCGTCAAAATCCGGATAGGCGAGTGCCGGGACGAGATGCTCAGGCTGCTGCAGCCAGCCCGGCGAGAAGGTGAGGATCACTTCCCGCGCGATTAGGATCGGCCAAGCGCGCTCGGGGTCGAGCGCGGCGGCAAGTTTGCCCGCGGTTCCGCCGAGATCGAGCTTTGGCCGGGCGGGCTGCTTGAGCTTGATGCCGAGGCGCCCAGCGATCGAGCTTGCCGCCCGCCGGAAGTTCCTACCTTCGATGCTGTCGGCACCGGCGCCGCCCGAATGCGAGGATGTGCCGATGACCGAGATGTAGCCGCCAGGCGTGATGCCGACATGGCCCGAACCGAGTGTGATCCCGCTCGCACCGGGGCGCGGCGGCGGATCGGTCTCAACGAGACTGAAGCCGGGTTGCGGCGGCACCTCTGCGAGCATGCCGGGCAAGGTGCTGGGATCGCTAATGCCCGGGGCGACGTCGCCGCGACCGGGGCGCCGCAGGGCGATGATGACGAGGCTGATGGAGACGACGAGACAGGCGAGCGCCGCTATCCAGAGCCCGATGAGGAAAAGGAACCCGGCGAGCAAAAGCAGCAGTATCAGGAGCCACCAGAAATGGCGCCTGATGAAGTCAATCCAGCCCGGCGTGGGGCGGCCCGCGCCATTTGCGACGTCCTCATCCGACGGGAGCCCCTGGGGAATGTCTTTGGGGGGCGCGGCCGTAACCTTGCCTTCGTTAATATCCTCGACCAGCCGGTCCTGGGTGAAGCCGGGATCGGCCGCCGTCAGCCGCCGTGCGACGACGCCACGGCCCCGCAAGAGGCGCCGCATTGCGGAATCGAGCGGGGCACTGGTCACCAGGCTCGCGCCAACCAGGTAATGGATGGTCGTCGGGGATCCCATGACCTTTTTGGTCACCTGTTTCGCGACGGTCAGCAGGGTCACGGCGGAGACGTTTGCGAAAAACGTCGCGTGCATTGTTTTCGCCGTCTCCATTGCGAAGCGGCCAAGCTTCATGCGCCGGTTCATCGCAAGGATCTGCCTTACCTGCGCCCAGGCCCGCGCAACATAGTCCTCCTGATGCCTCTGGACGACGCGCGTGCCGAACCCGGCGGGCACGCGCAGCCGCGGGTCGCGGTTTAGACTGGTCATCCAGCCCGGAGTCGCGAAATTGACGCGCGGCTTCATCGCGTGCTTGCTGCCGTAAATGGGCGGAGTGACCAGCGGATCGACCGGGCCCGGGCTCGAGACGACCCGGTCGTCGGCCATGTTGAGCATATCGGCTAGGTCGTCAAAAAACGGCTTGGTCGTGTCGATGTTCGCGGGGCGGCTGACCGTATCGGGGGCGCGCAACGCGCCCTCGAGGCCGACCACAGTCTGCGGCGGCGGCGGGTGGGTCGGCACGGGCGGCGGGATCGTGCCAATATCGGCGCCGGTTGCAAGCCCGAAGCCCGGATGCGAGGCATCCATGTCGCGGATGCCGACGCGTGTGTCGACGGGGCGCGGCTCGAGGCGCTTCACCAGCGACTCAAAGTCCTCGTTCTCGCCGGTGCGGAAATACCACTCGTAGTAATAAGGCAACTCGACCGGAGAGCTGCCGGCCCAGGCCGGCGCCTGCGCGTCGGCACCCGACGGGTCCTGCCCAAGGCCCGCGAGGCGTCCCGTCTCGAACGCCGGCACCAGGAAGGCACGGTAGGCGGTGTCCACTTGAAGCTTCCTCGGGCTGAACAGCCGCGAGATGATCTTGTCCGCATTGATTGTGCCGGGCTCGCGGAGGCTCAAAAGGAACTCCTCGAACTCCGTCGGATTGGCATGGCCCTCGTTGACGCTCACATGGCTGAAGGCCCAGTTCTGCGTCAGCGGCGGCAGCGCGCCGGGTGCGGTGATGCGCAGCGCCGGGAGGGGATCGCGGCGGTTGACGACCTCGTATTCGCCCGGCTGGCCGTTGTCTGGTGCCTCGAGGACGAGCAGCGACAGCCAGGGGGACAACTTCTCCCCGCTCGGACGCGCGGGTGTGTAGCGCCAGAGGAAATCCTCGTCGTAGAACTCGATGAAGGCGAGGTAATTCGGCTCAAAATTTGAAATCCAGTTGCGCGGCTCTGTGCGCACGACCATATGCGGATTGATGCCGATGATGTCGCCCGGCCCGATCAGCGCAAAGTTCTTGGAGATGCCTGTTCCGTTGAGGCTGACGTCGATGGGCACTGTCGCGCGCTCGGGAACGCCGGAGGTGCCGGCGCCGAGGCTATCGGGCTGGGTGATGCGGGTGCCGATGCCGCGCCGCAGCCAAGATGAGAACGTATAGCGGCCGACGGAGATCATGCGGCGGCATCCAGTTCATGAGCGGCGACAACTTGCACCTGGCCTTTGAGCGTTGGGTTGGACGCGACCAGCGCGTCCTGCATGGCAACCGCCTCCGCCATCGTTTTCGCGCTCATGCCGGCATGCGGGTTAAGGTCGGCGACGCCGACGACGAGGAATTCGCCGCCGTTGATCTTGACTGCCGCGGGCTTCACACCGCCCCCGTTCTTGACCTTGGAGAAGGCGTTCTTGGACGCATTGGTACCACCGGCGAGCGCGGTGAACACGGTCCCGAACATCTTGTAGATGCCCGCAAAGATAGTGATACCGATCGAACGGTGGACGTAGCTCAGCTCATAGTCGACCTCGACCAGCACCCGCGTGCCGGTTTCGGTGGCGTCGCCGGACGAGAACTTGAGGCCGCTCTTCATGCGCTCGAACGCGCGCGCCGAAAGCTTGTCGGAATCGGAAAGCTTCTTGTACTGCGCGACGGCAAACTCCTCGCGCTCCTCGTCGACGCCGGCGAGCGCGGTCGTTACCTCAAACCGGTCGACGTCCGGCTTCTTGTTACCGAACTTCTGCAGCGGATAGGCGAGCGGCACGACCTTTTGGCTCACCGACAGCACACCGAACGGTTGCAGTACGATCTTGCCGTCGGGCATTTCGAGCTTCCGTACCGAGACGCCGGCGGTGGCGTTGGCGGGTGCATCCGCCTTCCAGTTTCGGTCGTCGTTGAGCGCGGCGGTCACCAGCCCGGTGACGTTCTCGATCTCCACCGGGTCGGGTGGCGCATCGGCGCCCCAGCTCTCGTTGAAACGCACCGAAATCTCAAAGAACAGGATCTCGAGCGATGCCTTGCCATTGGCGTTCCAGGGCGCGGGACCGGAGAGCTCGCCATGGACCGAGATGCCGGCGATGACGTCGTCTCCCTCGCGCAGCGCTATTCCCGCCGAGATCGAGGCGACGAAGTGGACCGGGTTGAATTGAACCAGCAGGTCGTAGCCGAGGAAACCGTAGATGTTGAAGCCACAAGCCTCAGCATATAGCTCGACCCGCGATCCATTCTGCACGGTATTGGAGGTGATTGCGAAATACGTCTGCACCGTGAGACGCGGATTGTTCCCCGAGAGCAGCGAGATGGTCATGCGGGACATGTTACGCAGGTCGTCAGGGATCTCGCGGAAGGCCGGGTGGAAGCCGCCGACGGAAATGACCAGCATTGGCCCCAAACCCCAGCCAATGCGGAGCGCCATGTCGCCGGTCAGCGTGAAGCCGACGAGCCGGCTGTCGAACAGGCTCGCATTGAACCATATTAGCCCTCGATCGAAGTCGATGCCGCCGGCGAAGTTGACCTGCAGCTTGAGAAGCGGCGCATCCTCAGCAGGGATGTTGATGCGCAGCACGCCGATGAGGACGAGCGCCGGCACGGGGATGTCCAGGATGACACCGATTTCGAGCGAGATCAGCGTCGGTGTACCCCAACCGAGCTTGCCCATCGGGGCGACGATGAAGTGGCCTTCGGCGAGCGGGAAGATCGCCTTGATGTCGGTCGCGATACGATTGATGTTCGAGACGATGTCCTGCGGGAAAAGAATCGAGTTGACCGCTCCGGTCCTCACTCCGACCATCAGCGCCGGTGTGTCGAGCGTCCGGTTGAGGCTGAGGAGCCCCCCCACACCCAGCAGCGTGAAGCCGAAGCTGAGCTGGATCGGCGCGAATTCGGCCGTTATGAGGATCAAGAACGCAAAGCCGCTGTGGCCGTCCGGGAACTTGGTGTTTATGATCCCGAAGGCCTTGATATCGATGATCCCCTGGAAGGAGAGTTCGAGCGCGCCGAAATACTCGCCGGCATCGGGATCGAAGCGCAGGTAGCCGCCGCCCTTGATGATGCCGGTATCGACGCTGAGGCCGGCGCCCTTCGGGGGCTTGAAGTGAAACGCCATATCGAGCGGGCCGATGTCGCCGTGCCCATCCGAAGGGAAGCTTAGATCGATCCTCAGGCCGATCTCCTCGACGATGACGTCGAGAAAGCCGAGCCGCGTAGCGATATCAGCGGAAAGCGAGATGGGGAACGAGTTGCCGTTGACCCCGACCCCTACGGTCAGCGCATCGATCGCGACCGGCCCGAGGGAGAAGTGCGTCGGCAGCTTGATCTCGAGCGCGCTCGAACCGCGGAAACGAAGGCCCCGATCGACCGACCAATCAAAGCCGAGCTCGAGATCCGCATCGAGCTTCACCGCCGGGACGATGGCGCCGATGAAGCCGTCGGCTTGCGAAAAGTCGATCGTCAGCTTGCCGCCCTTGAGGTCGCCACCGAGGCCGAATTCCCCATGCGCCTGACCGGACCCGGAATCCCATGAAAGGTCTGTCGCCGCGAATATGCCGAGGCTCCCGGCGCGGACGCCGATGCCGCCGGAGATGCCCAGCAACGTCAGCCGGTCGCCGGGATCGGCGTGCTGGGTGATGCCTATGCTGGCGCGGCCCTGGAGGGTGCCCGAAGGATGTGCCGAGACGGTGCCGGGCGGACGGATCTCGATCGCAAGCCCGCCCGACAGCGCCCCGCCGAGGGCAGCGTCGAGCCGTGTCCGCGGCGTGAGGTCGAACGCTATTGACCAGCCGCCCGGGATTTCCTCCCGAAGCGTGATGGCGAAGCCCCGCGGTGACGGTCCAGCCGTTGGCGCGATCGTTGCGGCAAAGAGCTCGAGTACGGGCGATGCGGCGGTCTCGTCGAAGAGCACAGGGACGGCGAGCGCGCGCAGCAGATCGGCCATGCGGCGCAACAGGTCGCGACCGTCGAAGCCGGGATCGCCCCAGCCGAAAGCCGTGCGGAGAGCCGTATCCGGCTGGCCGATCATCGAGCCGAGCCGGTCGAAGCGCAACCTGCGCGAGAGATGAGTGCCCGCCCCGCCTTCGTTGGGCATCTGCATCCGATCGATGACGCCGGCGAGGCCGAACGCCCCGAGCACCACCCCGTGCCGACGCTCGAGCAGGCGAACCACGGCGTAAGAGAAGAGCCGATCGCCGAACTGGCCGGCAAAGGCATTGGCAGCTGCCGCGCTGACGCCTCCACCGGTGAGCGCAGCGGGGAGTTGGGTCGCCAGCGTGTCGATGGCGGTGATTACCGCGCGCACCTGGTTCAGCGTCGCCGCACCTTCGCTGATGATGCTCGTGACCGTCTTAGCGTCGATGGCCGCGGTGAGCGCAACGACATGGGCGGGCAAGGCAGCGGCCGCGGTCGCGACGGTCTGCGCTGCGGCAGTGAGCGAGGGAGGAACGGTGAAGCCGGCCGGCAGCGACAGGCTCAGTTGCCTCAACAAGCTGTCAAGATTGCCTGCGGCAAGGTCGTCCTTGAGCGGAGTCAGCGCATCGGCGAGCATGAGTGCCAAGCGTTCGAGAGTGCCGGTTTCGCTGCTCATCGCGCACTCCATTTGAGAGCAAGTGCCGTGAGGCCCGCGCTCGGGGCGACGAGACCGTAGGCGATGGCCCGCTTGACCCAGCGCCGCCCGGCGACATGCGGGAAGAGAGAATTTCCGAGCCGCCGATAAAAGCCGTCAAGCACCAGCATGGCGCCGCGTGTCCGTCGTCCGCCGAGCAGCGCCGCCCGGCCGCGACGCAGCGTATCGAGCCAGGCTGTCCCGGCGATCAGATCTGCCGCCGCCATGCTGAAGATGCATTTGCTCGAACCGCCGCCGCTGCCCGTCGCGGCAGGGGGAGGCGGCAACGCGGCTTGGAGCAGCCGCAGCAGTAGCGCGTGCACTTCGCGCTCGATCCTGGGAAAGCCGTGCGGATCAGAGTAGAGCGGTTGGAAATTGTCGGCGGCGTCGCCGAACTCGGCCGCGAAGGCGTGGATCGGCGGTGACGCGGCGATGTTGAACTGGCGGCTGAAATGGAAATCGGTGAACGAGCCTGTCGCCGGATAGATCGTGTCCGCGATGCCGCCGACGATGTAGCTGCGCCCCGTGACGGCGCGGATCCCGTCGCGTATGCTGCCGACGATCAGCTTGTGCCGGTCGAGCAGCCGTGGCGGAGCGACGTTGGGGAAATATTCCGAATAGGCGGTGCCAAGCGTCCCGTCGCGCGTGTGATCGAGGCTGGAGTTCCGAAAATTCTGCGCCGGGACGGTGCCGTTCTGTTCGATGCCCCATGGATGCATCACCAGCATCGAATAGGAATGGAGATCGACGCTGTAAGTCACCGGGTGATGATCGAGGATCCAGATAAGGTTGCGGACCTCGGGCTCGCTGTTCGGATGGGACGAGTTGGGGGCCGGTAGCGGCTTGCCGATGAAGCGGTCGTCGGCGGCGTTCTTGGAGGCCGAGAGAGCGGTTGAACCCGCGAAGGCGGCGTTGAAGAAGAGGTCGTAGTCCCAGGCGATATCGAAATTGCGGTTGAGATCTACGCCGGCCGTGGCGGGGTTGGCCGGGACCGTCCGCGGCGCGCGGTTCTTGCGCCAACCCTTGTTCGCCGCTGCTGCCATGGCGAAGGCGCGCCCATCCGGATTAGCGAGCGGCAACAGCAGGATGTCCATGCGATCGACCATCTGCTTGATCGTCGCTGCCGGGACGGTGACCGGCCCGTATGTATTGCCCCCCGCATCGGTGTAGGCAGGGATGACGAACGCCGCCGATCCCTGGTAGGCGGCGATCAGCGCCTTGGCGAAGCTGATGACAGCATCGGGTTGCGCCCATTCGCGAGCATGCATGCCACCGACCGCCAGCACGGCGACGCGTCCGGCACCCGAGCCGTTGGCGACCTTCAGATAGGAGTAAGTGGTCGGGCCGACGCCTTCCGAGACCGTGGGGTTAGGAAGCACCGTCTTGGCGCAGAGGGCCGGCGCCGCCGCCGCCAATGCCGTCATCTCGGCCTCGATCTGCACGGCGGTGAAATAGGGCATCAGCGTGGCCCGGACGAAGTGGGGTCCTTGCCGAGGTCGCGATAGGCGTCCTCGATCTGCCTGCGGTAGTCAGCCGCTGATTTCACGATGGTGACCGTGCAGCCGAGTGCCAGGGCGGCGGCTTGCGCGCCTTCGTCAGCGAGGGCGCTGATGCGGACAAGTGCAGGATCGGAAGTGCGTATCGGCCGCACCTCGATCTCAAGGTTGGGAATGGCCGCGAGCGCCTCCAGCTCAGCCGGATCGCAGAGCAGTTCGACGACCGCATAGTCGGGCTCTGGCATTTCTGTCTCCTGCAAAGTCTGCCGTCCACATCGTACGGACGGCGCACCACAGTCACACAGAGAAACCCGGTCGACATAGGGACGTCGCGCCGGCAGGCCGCATATCGCGTGTATCTTTAGGCCAACCCCCGGTCGGAACAATTAATTCCAGCAGGAAACTAACCGTAAGCTCGGTTTGATTAAAAATCGAGGTCTCACCCCGAGCAGAAGTCAGTATATGTCCCGTATTAAAGTCCTGTCAAACTTGTGTCCGGGCTTAGGCCACGTACGGCCTTCTGTGAGCAAGCTGCAAACGTGCCTGCGCTGGTCCTCTTCACGTCCACCGGATACGCGGCTTAGGAAGCAGAGGCCATAGCCTAACCCTTTCACATTCTGCCTGTGCAGGCTATACATGGTCGATAGCTCCGTGCGGGCGATTATGCCCAAAGAGATGTGCACAATGATTTCGGCCGAGCTCAGATGGTTCTGGCAAGGCAATGCGCCACCCGCTTTTGAGAAGTGGTTCCGTGAGTCCCCGGCGCACCCTTTTCCGGCGGGCGGCGGGGAGCCGCGGCAGGATGACTATCTTGTCGATCGGGGCCAAACCGAGCTGGGGATTAAGGCACGCGGTGACGGATCAGGCATTGACGTAAAAGGCCGTGTCTCGCGCGTTGCTGAGGCCGTGTCTGAAGGCCCGTTCCGCGGGCAGGCGGAGGTGTGGATAAAGTGGACGTCGAACGCGCTTCAGCTTGGCCAAGCGCCCAGAATCTCTACGAAAAAGACCCGCTGGATGCGGAAGTTCGACACAACGGGACCCGCCCCCGCGAAGTCGAACTGGGCCGTGATGAAAAGCCGCTGCACGAAGACCTCCCCGCAACGGGCTGCAATGTCGAGCTTACGTTGGTGGAAGTTTCCGGTGAGATTTGGTGGACGTTCGGTTTTGAATGCTTTGGCGAACTTGGGCTTGTCGACCAACAGCTTCGAGCGGTGGCCGCGTCCCTGGCCGCGAGAGAGCCGCCCGACATGGGCAATCCCGTTCCAGCAAGTTACCCTGCGTGGCTAAGTGACAGTACAAATACCGGCCCAGCATCACCTTGATTTCTGCGTTGCGTCGCTCGCTGCGCCACCTAGAAAGTTCCGCGCTGACGCCCGTTGCCACCGTCGCGCTCAAGCGCAATTCTCAACCACCATTCCGATCGGCGGCGGGTGAGCGATGGGGGGCAGGTCACTCCGATATCGAGCCCAGTGCGGACTGGAGAAGGACGAAAACACGCACTAAACGCCAACGGTTGCGTAGCCGCACGCCCCAGGGTCCCGGCTACCGCCAGCGCCTCCTTCTCCGCCGCAAGATCCCATCGCGCTCCTGCTGCGCCATCAGCGCCACAATGGCCGACGGTGAGATCGTTCGCGTCGGGCAGGTCCACCGCCCAAGAAGCGCACGCCGCGGTCCCTGAGCGTCAGCAGGAAGGCCGCCTTGCGGGAGAGGCAATCGAGCTTAGCGATCACGAGCATGTCGCTGGTGACCCTGAACTCTGGCCCTAGGACAACTCTCTCGTCGGGTGGCGCCAAAAATGGAATTCCAAATTTCAACAAGTCCTTAGATGGGAGCACCGGATCATCGCGTATCGGTCCCCTTAATAGATGCGAGGACCGACTTATAACTCCCGGGCTTGCTCTTGATCCCATGCAGAACATGCATACCATGGGCCGAGATCCGATATTCCGAACCACCGACACGTTCAACTAGGTGCAACGTCAACAGCCGGCCGAGACGCTCGATCGCCAGTTGCTCGCGTCGTCCATGCTCGTACTCATAGCCGAAGTCTTTGTCAGCAAGCGCCTGAAACTGCTCCGGCAATCGGTTCTCCCCGTCCTCCATGGCGAGAAGAAAGCGAAGGTCATTGTTAGTCAGGTTGCCATTTTCTGGCGTCCCCTCCACCAAGAAACGCCTGAGGACTTTCACGACGAGGTCGTCGGCCCGTTCAGGCTTCACAAGGTCGATGTGCCCACGACCGATGATCGTCTCAACGTCGAGATTTCCCCAGTATCCAGCGACGCTGTACCGGTCGACAACTTCATCCTGCGTGCCTACAATGAATTTTGTTTTTACCTTATGTTGAACATCGAACTGAAACCAATCCTCGTTGAGAAACTCAATTATATCGGCGTCCTTACAGAGTTGCTTGATTTGGTTCTGGCGCCACGAAACAAACTGCGCCGCGGAGGCTAAGCCGGCTCCGTTATTGGGGACGGCGAGAAGTGCGACCCGCTCGACCCGCAAAGGCCTCTTGGCCTTCACTTCCTCGATCAGGTAACGCCGGGCGATCAAACCCCCGAGACTATGACATACGAGATCGACGCGCTCGAATTCGTCGTGCTCGATCTGAGTCCGAAGACCCTTCGCCAGCTCTTGGATCTTGGGCGCACGTGCCGAAAGTGGCAGGCGAAAGAGAGTGGTGGGGAAGGAGAAGAACCCGGCAACGTATCGTTCCGCCAGGTCAACGTCGGCCATTAAAAATTCCGGGAGGCGGCCCCAGGTCATCTCTGCATTCCCCCCCAGTCCGTGCAGGAACAGGAGTCTCGCTTTACATGGTTTTGGCGTACGTGGTCTTTCCGGCTTCGGGGTGGGTGGCGGCGGGCGAGGTGCGACGAAGTCGATGGGCTCGCTCCCGTTTGCGGTGGCTGCTCCGATTTCCCGAAGCGGACTCACCGCGACAGTGAGAAACTCGCTCAACATTTCCGACTGATTGACCTGAGCGAACAGGTGGGAGCCGGCGTCGATGCGCCAGCCATATTCACGCAACTGAGCATCAAAAGTAGTACCGCGACGAAGTTCCGACGCACAGTCGAACATCAAACGGGCCTCTGGAGGCCAACTTGGCAGGTGCCCTCCATATAGGCGTTGAGGCTCCGTGATGTCTGTCTTTGTCACGAAGCAGGAGACGATGGTTGCTCCCAAGGATCGTATCTCGTCGGCGATGGCGAGGATTGTCTCAGGATCCCCGTCGGTCGGCTCGCCATCCGAAAGGACGAACAGCACCGTGGTCGCCGCCGGCCGCTGACCAATCTCGTCAAGGAACCGCGCCTTGGCGCGCTCGAGCGCAGCCCTCATCGGCGTACTGCCGAACATATCAACTGTCAGAGAGCGAACATTTGCCAAGTGTTGCTGCCAGTTGCTTGCGAGATCGACGACGTCAAGGGTCCGCTCCCCAATGCCGTTCGGAGCAAACAGATCCCGGACGTCGGGCCCTTGTCGGCCCAGAAAGGCTGAGAGAGGATTCCCGAAACCAAAGCCATATGCGAAGAGACGAACCTCTGTGGACGGCCTCTCTTGGGATTGGTCCTGGACAGAGGCAGCAGCCTGCTTAACCATGTCCTCCAAAGCTTCGCTGAAAGCTTCTAGCCGGTTGATAGCCGACGCCCCGCTGCTCCCAATCGAGCCTCGCATCGACATTGAAACGTCGGCCAGAATGCCGATCAAGAGAGAAGTGTCCGGAGTAAATTCAGCCATTTTGGAGAACGCCGCTTCTACTTCATCCGAAATGCATACCTTACGCGTTTGTTAGGGCGGGTGCGAGCACGAATGGTGTGTGAACGGTAGATTCGAAATACAAGGGAGCTTAGCGGCTGCCCCGCTGCGCCGCTTCACATAGCGAATTGCTACCGCGATGGTATTGGGTGCGATCCAAATCCCGAGTACCAAGTGTTCCATGAGGAATTGCTCGCAGTGAGCGAGGAGCAAGGAAGAATGTCAGCGTCGTGGCGATCTTGACCTTTTGGTGGTGCCTCGTTTCCTCTGCTGCTTCAGACAGCCGAATCAATAAATGGCACGCTGGACGAGATGACACTAGGCACCGCTATGTCATTGCCACGGCTATAGATTTCTGGGATCACTCTCGGAGCGAGGTCGGCTTTGCGCCGCCACCCGTGGCCGTTCGTCCGGTGCCGGCTTGTCGATACTGTGTGTACCCTGCAATGGGCCAATACGTCTGGCACCGCAATTGCGCGGTCAGGTATGGGGGTGGGGTGGGAGGCCCGTCGCTTCGCAAATGTAGCGGCGGGTCTTCTACATACAGGTCGCGTCCCAGCCTACGCACTGCCGTCCGTCTCGCTTTCCTCATCGATCGCCCGGACCGGCCGTAAAGCGGCCAGTAGTAGTATTTCCCGCTTATAAAAGAGGGGATTGCCGCGCGAGAACGTTGCGCACGTTCGACACCTGCCATTGGCCATTGCGCGCTGTGCGAACGCCGCGGTTGTTTAGAGCGATTGCCAGTCCACGTAGGCTGGTGATGCCCGACCGCTGAATCGCCTCGATGATTGGCAGCACGGTCTGGGCAAACCGGTCGGCTTCTTCGATCGACATCTTCCGACCTTTCGCCGCAGCTTCGGCGGTGTTGGTCGGATTGCCGAGCTTTATGCTCGTCCTGCGTGAGGCGAGGGCGGCTTTGGTGCGCTCCGAGATCAATCGACGCTCCTTCTCGGCCAAAGCGGCGTAAAGGTGCAGCATAAACGGGTCGGCGTCAGCGCCGAGTTCGGCGACGATGAACGGAACGCGCTGGACC
>NZ_AZUX01000058.1:0-30511 GCF_000513915.1 Mesorhizobium sp. WSM2561 | reverse complement strand
CCGACGCTCCCTCTGGCGCTCGCTTTGCTGCTGATTCGTGCCGCACTTTCGCAGATGGATGTGCCCACGCGCTCTTCCTACGTGATGGCGGTTGTCACAGAGGTGGAGCGGGCAGCCGCCGCGAGCTTCACATCGGTCCCGCGCAGCCTGGCCGCCGCAGCCAGTCCCGCGCTGGCAGGCGCTCTGTTCGCTGCCTCGTTCCGGGCTTGGCCCCTCCTCATNTGCGGTGCACTGAAGATCGCTTACGATCTGCTGCTGCTGATGCAGTTTCGGCACCTCAAGCCGCCGGAGGAACGGTGATGCAGCCGCACCGGTTTGGGGTGTTTGACCAGGATGGGTCAATCGCGAAGGAAAACGTTGGAAAGGTTGTCGATCACTTCCGGCTGTCGCGGAGCGTGAAATGTCGCCTCGCTTCCTCATGACATTGTCTTCCGCACTTTATCTGACATCATCGGTGTTTGCCGGGGCAGGATCACCCGTTCCGTCGAACGTCTGCTATCGAGCGTGGAAAGCCGCTGCAGAAGGCCCGCATCGGGTCAGAACTTGCCGTAGAAGTTCTCCGAACGGAGGGCAGACAAGGATTGAACTCGGTCGTTCAGAGTGATTGGATTCTGCCCTAGTCTGGAAAGAGCCGGCCGGCGTCTTCAGTCGAATGTCGCCAGAGTCTCAGTGCGAACCTCAACCCACTTGCCGTCCTAGTTGGCCTGCTAGCCGGCCTGCCTGCATCCCTCAAAGCGTAGCCAGCCGCGAATTTGTCATGGTCTTTCCATAGGCTTGACGCAGCGTCCGCTTCTCCTCCAGCGCAATGATGACGCTTGTGGCAAAATCCGTCTTGTACATGACGGCGAGCCGTGTCAGCCCGCCTGGCGTGAAGACGTTGATCTCCAGAAGTTTGTCTCCGACGATGTCGAGCCCAACCAGAAACATGCCGTCATTGATCAATTTGGGGCGCACCATCTCGGCAATGCCCAACATCGTGCCCGTTACCTTGACTTTGCGGGCTGTTCCAGCGGCATGGATATTGGACCGGACGTCGCCCTTGGCTGGAACGCGGCGAAAGGCTGCGTAATTTCCGTCGCGCACCAGCGGCAGACCGTTCATCAGGAAAAGACGCACGTCACCAGCCTTGGCCTCCGGAATGTAGACCTGCGCGATGAGATAGCCGTCACCGCTGGCCGCTTCGAAAATCTGGTTGAGGTTGGAATCGGTGGGCGTTGCAATATGGAAGACGTTCTTGCCACCCGATCCTTGGAGTGGCTTGACGATGCAGCCCTTCGAGTGTTTGTCGATAAATGCGCGGATCTCGGTAATGCTGCGCGATATCAGGGTAGCCGGCCTGACCGCCTCGGGAAAAGACTGAAGGTAGAGCTTGCTCTGCGCCTGTCCCAGGCCATCCGGATCGTTGACGACAATCGCGCCGCGAGCCGCCGCGAGCCGCCCGAACATAACGCCTGCGTTGGCGGCCCATGGCCGATCGGTGGCGTCCAGCGACGGATCGTTGCGCAGAAACACAATGTCGATATCGCTTATCGCCAGAGTCTTTTTCTGCTTCGCTGCATCCTTCAGGGCAGCATGCAGTCTGTCGGACGTCTTGTAGGAAGCATCCGGCAGAACCGCTACGCTGACAGCCAGACCGTCATCCGGACGCAGTATGAAGTCGCCTGGTTCAACATAGACAACGGAATGGCCGCGCTGGACGGCGGCCAGCGCCAACGCTGTCGTCGTGTAGGCGGGCGTCTCGCTCTCAATGGAATTGACGAAGAACGCAATGCGCATCGAGGAGACTCCGCTCAGGTTTCAACCATATCGATCGGACCGATTCCCGCCATCGCTTTCTTGAGACGCGGACGCGCCGCGTCGGAAGAGAGGAACGCGGGCTCGAGGCGCGGCGCCCGCAGCAAGCCGCGCGCGTTGAGTTCCTGGATCGCTCCGAAATGCGCGGCGGAGATCTTGCCGATCCAGAACGGCGTGAGGCTGCCGCCGTCCTTCAGATGATCGAGGATCTGCACCATGCCCCGCAGATAGATGGCGTCCTTTGCAAGGCCCCCGCCTCGATAGACGCGCAGAACGACGTTGAAGGCGCCGCGATCGTCGAGACCGAAATCCCTGTGGAGGATGCGAAAGGTCTCCTCGAATGTTGCTCCGTCGAGCATCGCCTGACAGGCGATAACCCTGGCCGCGATCAGCCTCAACCGCGCTGCGGTCATGCCGCCGACCAGATATTCCGCCAGCACGGCCAGTCCCTCCTGCATGCCCTCATAGCCGGCGAGTCCGTTGCGGAAAATGGCGAGCCCCTGCGCATCGCCGTTGAAATAGGTCAGCAGATGGACACCGATCTCGTGACTGAGCAGCGCAGTCAGACGCTCCGGTGGAAGGTTGGTATCGCGTGAAACCAGCAGCCGGTTTCGAGAGACGAGGAGGCCGGCCGGCAGGTCGCCGCGGATCTCCACGGAGGCATCGAATTCGGGATAGGCTGCCCGGTAGCCGGCGATCATGTCTCGCGCGGCCGCGGCGACAGCGTCGGCGCCCAGGCCCTTCTGCCGGGTGGCCGACGCAACCCTAGGCGCCTTTTCGAGAATGGCGCGTGCTCGCGCCGCCAGGCTCGGCTCGACGCTACCATAGAGAGCTCGTCCGAGTTCGACGAAGCGGGGCGTTTCGCGCGCCGCGAGCATCGACAGCTGGAGATCGAGTTCCTGCTGCTTTTGCGAGAGCAGCGTGGTCAGCAGCGGATCTTCCAGATGATCGAGCGAGACCGAATAGAGCTTCCGTTTCTGGCCGGCGACCTCGAACTCGAGCGGCCTGTAGAGCAGTACGGGCACACGCTCGAAGGCGCCTGCCTGGAATTCCAGCCAGGCTGGTTCGGCATTGATCGGTGTGACGGCAAGCAGAAAATCGAATGTCGACGCGACGTTGTCGATCGCCCGATCAGCGCGCACCACCGCGTCGATATAGGCGCGCCGCCCCAGCGAACGATGGGTTGCCGGCTGTTCCAGCCTTGATGCCTTCAGGAAGGCGCTGACGGCCTGAAGCGCGGAATCGACCATGTTGGCCACGACAAGGTCGTGGAGTTCGGGGTAGACGCGCTTGGTGCCAGGCACCCGGTAAATCGGTGCGAAGCGTACCGTCAAGCACGCCGCATCACCGAGATCATCCAGAAGCCGTGCTTCGGCGCGTGTCGTGGGGTTGAGTTCGTCGACGCGGGGCGTGCGGTATTTTGCTTCGCGTGCGGACGCAGCGGTGGCGAAGCGCTTCAGTGCTGCCTTCTCCGCCGCCGTGTCGCCGCAGGCCAGCGCAATCTCGAAGGGCGGCAGGAACGGAACATCCTCGGTCAGGAACCGGTCTTCGGCCAACTCGCCGATGTCCAGCATGAGGAAGGCGCCGCAGTGATCGCGCAGCCTTCGCACCACCAGCCGCGCGGCCTCGCGGGCGAGGCCGATGTCGGCCGCGATCAGATAGGACGCGTTGGCGGAGACGGCATGGAATGCCGCATCCTGATGCGACCCAACATGGACACACAGAAAGGGCAGCGGCCGATCCATGTGCAAACGGTTGCCATTGCCGAAATCGCGGCGGATTGGCTTGCCGTCCCGCAAAAGCGCGTCCAGGTCCGATTCGATTTGCGCCAATGGAGGCGCGGGCTCAACGAGCTTGGGCTTCATCGCATGGCCCGCAGCGCCGATTCCAGGACAGGCACCGTAGACGCTAGCATGGCGCGCAGCCGCTCGATTGTTCCCCAGTCGGGTTCGCCACTCCATTCGTCCATGAAAATCTTCTTGAACTCGACGGCGATGGCACACCCGGTTTCCGGAAAATTGGCATGGACGAAACGGGTCTGTTCGCCCTTGCCCTGGAAGGACACATTCTCGCGCACATCGATCGGCTCGCCGTTGAGACGCTGGCCGCGAAGCGTCTCGATGAAAGCGTCGACGACCGGTGCCCAGCGCTCGCGGTCCATGGAAGACGTACCGATGTTGATGTCGGGCGCGACGTCACGGGACGTAGGCATAGCCTCCCGTCCGTCGCGCCGGTGATTATAACTATGGACGTCGATGAGAACGAAGCTGCCATGGCGCTTCTCGATACCGGCAAGGACACGGTTCAGCTCACTGTAGAAGGCGTCGTGAAAGGAGAGAGACTCCGTAACGATGTCCTCGTCCGGCTGCTCTCGCCAGACTTTCAGGCCCCAGGACTGGTCCGGCGACCGGTAGACCGCAGCGTCTCGCGCACGGTTCAGGTCCACTTGGAAGCGTGACCGATGAACGATGATCTGGGTAGGAAAATCGGCGATGAAACGCTCGGTGAACGGGTCCTCTTCTCGACGCCGGTCGGGATCGGAGAGACACATGAGCGATCGACAAGCCCTGCCAACGTCGTTGCCGCTGTGGATAGCTGTACCGACTATAGGCGACTCTCCGAGCTTGATCGTCCAGCCTGCCGGTGATCCACCCGGATCATTGTTGCCCGGATCATTGTTGGAAGTCATCGTGTTCACAGTCCATCGAATGCGTGGAGAGTGTGGACGGTTCCAGTTCATCGAACAAGCGATCGTTGGCTCGCCCTGGATCAGCAGGCTGAACCGTCCAAAAAGTCAGCCGAAGGTGGCCGACGGCTTCAGCCGAACGTCGCCAGAGGCTCAGTGCGGACCTCGACCCACTCGCAGCGCCGGCTGTCGTGATAGAAGGACAGGAAGGGCGGCGGGAACGATGGGTCGGCGAAAGCCCCCACCGGAATGGCGATCAGACCGGGCTGGACATCGATCCGGTAATGGACAGTGGTGCCGCAATCCGGGCAGAAACTGTAGATGACACGGCCGCCTTCGTCGCCAACGCGCGTGAACTCCGCCGCTCGTCCCTGGATCGACACATCATTCTCCGCAAACCGCGCATTGAAGCTGAACGCGCTGCCGGTGCGCCGCTTGCAAGCCAGGCAATGGCAGACAGAGACGCGTACAGGCTCACCCGAACAGGTGGCTGACAGCTGACCGCAGGAACATTGGGCGCGGCGCGTGACCATGGCTGGCCCCTTTCAGCGAACATCAATCGGTTTCGGCATGGATCCTGAGCTCAGCCCTCTTCTGGTCGGAGACGACGGCAAGGTCGAGCACCTTCTGCAATTCGGCCGCGTGGCGGAACGACGGCTCGGCCTGGACGCGGTTTCGCACCGCATCGACGAAGCGCTGGTAGTTGGTCGGCACCGTTCCGGCATCGAGAACCTGCCATTTTGCGTTCTCGATGTCCTCGCCCATGCACGCTTTCAGTTCCGAGTCGGTCAGATTGTGAACGACCTCGATACCACCCTTGTCGCCATAGATGCGCAGCCGCAATTCGTTGAGATGGCCGGTTGCCCAGCGGCTGGCATGGACGACGCCAAAAGCGCCGTTGCTGAAATCCAGCGCCATGGTGAAACTGTCATTGGCGTCGAGCTCGTACTCGCCGATCCGGTTGCCGGGCGCCTTGTCGAAGGACCTGAGGCGGCAGAACACATGGTCGATGTCGAGCGCCGCGCCATA
This sequence comes from Mesorhizobium sp. WSM2561, assembly GCF_000513915.1. Taxonomy (NCBI): domain Bacteria; kingdom Pseudomonadati; phylum Pseudomonadota; class Alphaproteobacteria; order Hyphomicrobiales; family Phyllobacteriaceae; genus Mesorhizobium; species Mesorhizobium sp. WSM2561. Next base: position 25,002 of record NZ_AZUX01000058.1, on the reverse strand, counting down.
GCTGGCGAAATCGAGTATGTGGATGCCGACATCGCCCAGCACGCCATTGGAGCCGTGGCCGCGCGACAGCCGCCACAGCCATTTCGGATCCGTGCGCCAGTCGCCCCAGAACTTGGAGACCAGCCAGCTCTGCAGATAGGATGCTTCGACATGCCTGACCTGGCCGATCTCGCCGGCAAGCACCATGGTGCGTGCCCGCTGCAGCGGGGCGACGTTGCGATAGGTCAGGTTGACCATGTTGATGATGCCGGCTTGCTCGGCGGCGTCGGCCATTTCACTGGCCCGCTGATAATTTTCGGCCAACGGTTTTTCGCACAGCACCGGCTTGCCCGCCGCGATCAGCATCATGGTGGTCGGATGGTGGATGCGGTCTGGCGTTACATTCGCCACCGCGTCGAACTTGTCCCATGCGAGCGCGTCTTCCAGCGACGCGAACCGGTTGGGGATTGCGTAGCTGTCCGAAAACTTGTCGACACGCGCGCGGTCGAGATCGACGGCGCCGACCATTTCGACGCCTTCGATCCTGCTGAACTGCCTGGCATGCTCTTCCGCCATCCAGCCGGTGCCGAGTATCAAAAGACGCATAATTCTTATCCTTAGGATGAGGCCTTATCTTCTTGTTCGATCATGGATTTTTCAGAACCGAAGCTTCGCGACAGCAGTCTAGCGAAACCCGGCTTCGCCCTCGGCATGGAGCTTTCCGCCGCGTTCGACGATCGGCTCGAGCGCCTTTTCCACCGGCACGTTCGGCGCGTCGAGGATGGCTGGATGCGCGCTCTGCGGGTTGTGCGCCCATTTCACCGCATTGCGCAGCACCTTTTGGACATTCGCGTCGTGATAGGTTGGATAGGTTTCGTGACCTGGCCGGAAATAGAAGATGTTGCCGGCGCCGCGGCGCCAGGTCAGCCCCGACCGGAACACTTCGCCGCCTTGGAACCAGGAGATGAAAACCGTTTCCAGCGGTTCCGGCACGGCGAACTGCTCGCCATACATCTCCTCGTTCTCAAGCTCGAAATACTCGCCGATCCCGGCAGCGATCGGGTGGTTGGGGCTCGTCACCCAGAGCCGCTCGCGCTCGCCGGCCTCGCGCCATTTCAGCGTGCAGGGCGTGCCCATCAATTGCTTGAAGATCTTCGAGAAATGGCCGGAATGAAGCACGATCAGCCCCATGCCTTGCCAGACGCGGCGCGCCACGCGCTCGACGACTTCGTCGGCGACGGCGCCATGGTCCTTGTGTCCCCACCACACGAGGACATCGGTTTGCGCCAGACGGTCGGCCGGCAGGCCATGCTCCGGTTGCTCAAGCGTCGCCCACGATACCGAAATTTCCGGGTCGAGCCTCAGCGCGTCGGCGATCGTTGCATGCATGCCCTCGGGGTAGATCCCCGCCACCACCTCATTGGTCCGCTCATGGATATTCTCGCCCCAAACGACAGCGCGTATCGTCATGACATCCTCTTGATCGGTTGAAGCCGCCGCCCCGGTCAGGTCAGTCATAGTGTCATCGGCCGGGAATGAAAACGGTTTCGAGGCTGGCTGCTGACAATTGGGTGGAATTCCGGAGATGTCGGCGGGATAGCGCCCCCATCTGTCCTGCCGGACATCTCCCCCACTTGGGGGGAGATGGATGTCACGCCGGCTCGGGCTAGCCGCGCACGACGAGGCGTTTGATCTTGCCCTTCTTGAACGCGGCGAGGAAGCTGGCGTAGTCCTTGAAGACGACGCAGCCGCTCGATTCCCCGCGGCGGCCGCGCAGCAGGTAGGTGTGCGCAAGAAAGCCGTCGCGGCCAAATTTGTTCTTGCCGTCGATAGGAGTGAGACGCAGCGCCTCCACCCCATGGAAGCGCGATTCGCGCAGCCTCAGATCGTAGGTGTGGGGCGGCGTCGGGCCGGCATTCTTGCGATTGGCGTAGCGCGCCTGGTCGGCCATCGAGCCCAGTCCCGAATGCGCCTCGAGCCGCGAGCCGTCCGGCATATAGACGGTTTTCGCCGAAATGTCGTAGACGGCGACGCCGCTGCCGGGCTTGGTGAACAGGTTGCCGAAGACCCCGCCGCCGCCCGCCGGGCTGTCGGGTTTGGCATAGGCCAGCATGTCTGCGGCCTTCGACCGCTTGGCCGGCTTGCCCGGGCTGCGTTGCGTGCCCCGACTGCCCTGCATGCCCGGGCTGCCCTGCATGTCCTCTTGCATGCTTGGTTTCGCCGCCGGTGACGAACTCCTCGGCGACAAGGCTGGCGCCCGGGGCATCTGCGGAGCGGCGGCGGTCTCCACCCTGTTGGCTTTGGATGGCTGAGACTGGGCCTTGGCGGCCCTCGATGCCTGGACCTTGGGTGCATTGGCCTTGGGTGCCCTAACCTCGGGTGCCTTGACCTCGGGCGCCTCGTCCGACTGATCGATTTCCGCCTGCGGACGCCAAGTCGGCAAGGGAACGCTGCCGGGCATTGCGTCCTGCGGCGGCAGCGACGCCATCTGCACCTCGCCCTCTTGCGTGGCAGCAGGATCGGCCGTCGTCGCCTGCGGCAGCACGTCGATCATCGCTTCCGGCAATGCATTCGCAAGCGCCAGCGCCAGCCGGGAGGATCGGTCGATTTCCGCAATCTCGGGCCCGAAGCGCACGGACGCGGGACCATGCTGATCGGCCAGGCGCACCGGCTCCGCAAAGCGCTGGTCCGTCGGCAGACTGACGACCGCAAACGGCGCGGCCCCGCCGGAGGCGCGGGCGAAGGCAGCAGCAATCTTTTGCGGCGACGGCGCCGCTTTCGCCACCACGCTGTCGAAGCGCGATTGCGGTGAGATTTCGGCGACACGCTGCACAGCATCCGGCCGCGCTAACGGCTTGAGACGCGCTACCTTGCCTTCATGCTCGAAGCTCGCGGCGGCGTGCGCGCAGTCGGCATTGCATCGGCCGAGCAGCGACGCCTGACGCTGCCGGCTTGCCAGTGACGGTGCCCACGAATTGGCCCGTGGGTTGACAAGTGTGTGTCGGGGATCGGCGAGCGCCATGGAGCGCGGCGCGAGCAGGTTTTGCGGAAGACTGTTGGAGGCGGCGGTGAGCGAAGTTCCCACCGAATGGAGGCCGGCCACGGTCGCAGCCGACCACAGCGCGATCGCAGCGCCAACAACGGGAATCGCGACCCAGCGCAGGCCGGGCCTCATCGAGGGCAATCCACCATCAGGATTGTCACCCCGGTTATTCAAACGCATCAACGCCATACAACCAACCTCAATCGGCCTTGCGGCATGCGGGCTCGCAGCCGTCACAATCACAGTCGCCTGGTGCCCCCCGGCACGCTTCACGTCTGTTGCCGATTGAATCAAAAGATGGACAAACTTGGTTAACCAATCCCTCTACCGATCGCCGATTAGGCGAAGGTCTATGTCAAAAAAGGCTCCCTCCAAAACTATGAAAATAGCGGAAATGCCCTCCATGCCAGGCTTTGCTGCCCGTTTTTGCAGGCCGAGTCAACAAAGCGAAAGGATTAGACCTTGCCTGGGCGGCGTCAGCTAAAGGCTGATACCTGCCAGCGCATGACCCGAAACGAGGCCCGCGTCCTCCGTCGGAGGCGCGGGCCTTGTCATGCCTGCGCAGCCTATGCGGCGCGCTGCGCTTCCATCGGCCGCAAATTCTGGTTCATGCGGAACAGGTTCAGCGGATCATATCGCTGCTTGATTTCCAACAGCCGCCGATAGTTGCCGCCATAGGCTGCTTCGACCCTGTCGACCTCGTCCGCGGGCATGAAGTTCACATAGGCCGTGCCGGCGGCATGGGGCTTGGCTGCTTCATAGAGACCCCGCGCCCAGTCGATGCAGGCCTGGTCCATTTCCGGTTCGCGCCAGCGGGCGTGGACATTCATGACGTAGTGCGCGCTGCGTTGCGGAAACGCCGTTGCATCCGCTGTCACCCGGCCCGCCGCACCGCCGACATGGCCGATGAAAATCTCGCATTCGGGGCCGGGAAGCCTGGGTATCGCCGCCGTCACGACCTCCACCGCGGTATCGGAAAGCTCGGTGAAGTCATGGCTCTTCCAATAATTGCGGGCGCCGGGCGTCAGCAACGGATCGAACCCCTGCTGCCAGCCGGTGAACGGGTTGGGACCGACCACGTCTGCAATCGGTGTGCCGATGGCGCGAAGCCTCTGTGTCGCCTTCTCACCCTCCTGAAGGTCGCCGCAATAGCACATGGCCAGGACCAGCACCTCCTTGCCATGCCATTCGGCCGGCAGGAACGGCAGCGGCGGCGCCTGCCGCATGACTACCCAACAGGTCAGCTCATTGGGCGCTGCTTCGAGCGCCGCTCGGTATTCCCGCAACACGTTTTCGGCATCGGCGAAGGGATGAACGACGAGCCCCGACAGCACCTGCGGGCCGACCTTGTGGAGCTTGAACTCGAAAGCCGTGACGATGCCGAAATTGCCGCCGCCACCGCGCAGCGCCCAGAACAGATCCGGATTCTCGGTCTGGCTGGCGCGCAGCAGTTTGCCCTCGGCGGTAACCACGTCAGCGCAGAGAAGATTGTCGATCGTCAGGCCGAACTTCCGCGTGATCCAGCCGAAGCCGCCGCCCAGCGTCAGGCCCGAAATGCCGGTGGTCGAGTTGATGCCGGTCGGCACCGCCAGTCTGAAGGCCTGTGTCTCCGCGTCGACATCGGCGAGCGTCGCGCCAGGTTCCACCCATGCCCGCCGCGTCGCCGGATCGACCCGCACCGACTTCATCGGCGACAGATCGATCATCAGGCCGCCGTCGCAGACGGCGCTGCCGGCGATGTTGTGGCCGCCGCCGCGAACGGCGACGAGCAGCCTGTTTTCCCTGGCAAAATTGACGGCGGCGATAACGTCGGCGGCACCGGCGCAGCGCACGATCAGCCCGGGCCGCCGGTCGATCATGGCGTTCCAGATGCTGCGTGCCTCGTCATAGGCGGCGTCGCCTTCCCTCAGCACGGTGCCGCGCAATTGTGCCGAAAGCGCCTCCAGGGCCGCGGCATCGACCGTCGTCTTGCCGCGATCAAGCGTGGTGAGGCTCATGCTGTCCATGGCTTTCCTCCCGATTGTTTTTGAGCCGTTTTCCCTCACCCGTTTCCAAGTCTGCCTTTATATTAGAAGTCGCGCAAGTTCCTGATCGCTCGCTGGCCGGCATTGCGCAACCCGCACAACGGTCAGCTCTCCTAGAGGTAAAAAGCCGCCGGCAGGCCGAGCCGAGATGAGTGCTGGATCGCTGTGGACGATCTCGTCGGTTCGATCGGAGGAACTACGCAGCGGTCCGCGGAGTTAGGCATATGAGCAACCAGTGCAGAGGAGAGCTCTGATGGCACCGCGCAGAAAACCCGACGATCCATCCGAAGGCCCGACCATCGAACAGCAGGATTGGGACGCGATCAAAGGCAGTAAGATTCTGCCAGACAGCGTGCCGGGAAACGGCGACATCCGTTACGACCTCGAGAAGGAGGCTGAACTGCCCGAGGAAGACGACGACAATCCGTACCAGGACAGCGACGAGGCGCTGCCGGACGACGAAGAGGAACGCGCCCTCTCGCGCAACCCCTCGAGGCAGGATATCGACGAGCCGTGAACGGCAGCAGTTCAATACCGTGGCAGCCGCACGGTTTCGGCCAAATTCCGTGAAAGTTCCTCCAGGGACAGAAAGGCCCGGCGGGGAGGAAGCGCCGGGCCTTTGCCGAATGCCGTGCGATCGGCTGTCACAGTCGCTAGAGTAGAACGACTGCGCTTCCAACCGTTGCCGGTGGTTGTTGTTCCATCGAAACCGAAAAACATGGCGCGGTTCGCCAGCATTGCTGCTTGGATCGCCTTCGGCCCGACCTTCGATCACGATTTCTGTCTGACGGAACAACTCCAAAAAACGCTCGTTGGATAATCATCGCAACCAGCGATGCAGCTCTAATGGAGACCGACCATGATGAAAAAATTTCTTTCCGCAACCGCACTCAGCATTGCCCTTGCCACTTCGGCGATGGCGCAATCAAACGGCACTGGATCCGGCACCAACGATCCGGGAGCGGCCACCGGGACAGGCACTGGCACCATGGCTCCCGGCACCGATAATGCAACTCCTGCCGATCCAAACGTAACCGGTTCAACCACCGACGGCGCCGACGGCATGAGTGATCGGTGCAAGGACGTAGTGGAGGCCGATAAGAACACTGCCAGTGGCACTGCAACTTCGGATAGAGAGGATTGCCCCGAGTAATGGAGCCAAGGCCCCCTGAGGCCGCGGTGGCGCGCCGCGCCACCTGTCAGACAAAGCCGGGAACCGGCTTTGTCTTCCCGCTCAGTTGCGCGCCTAAGGTTAGCGCCTGCGGGAAATTCCGGACAATCGCCGCCATCCAGGTTGCGCTGCCTGGACTAACGGCAATCGCGGCAAGTGCGGCGGCGGCGTAGAGCCGTGTTGAAAACAGACTTTTCCAGGCCGCCTCGTAGCGTCTGCCGGCCATCTCGCGCCCTGCACTGCCGCTTGGCGCGCATGAGAGTTCGCAGGCCAGCAGCCAGCCGGACTGAAGCGCCATCGAGATGCCCTCGGCGACGACAGGGTGAGACTCTCCGGCCGCATTGCCGACGCGAAAGATGTCGCGTTCGTAGCAGGAGCGAATTCCCGGCCGGATCGGACCTGCGGCAAGCCAAGGCCCGTCGGCGTCAGCAGACTCTAGCGCATCCCTTACTCCCCGGCATGATTCCATCAGATGACGGGAGACCGCCTCGGCGGCCGACAAATGGCTCTGGTGTCTGGGGTGTTTGCGCAACCGTGCGAGCATATCGCGCCGAATGCAGCACGAGATCGACAGCCGGCCATGATCCGCCGAAACCATGCCGCCATAACCGCCAGGAAACACCAGCAGAGGCATCAAATCAGGCGCCAGGGACGGCCCGGTGAAATGCGCCTTGAAGCCGAACAGGTCCGAAGGGCGGTTGGTTTTTCCGAGCTGGCTGGGCAGCGGTCCTGGCTCCCAGGAGCCGTGTGCGGCGACAATCACCGGCGCGCGCAACATCGTCGTTTCGTTTCCGGCTTGAATTCCCACCAATTGCGCCTCGCCATCTGGGTCGATGGCGACGGCGCGGCAAGGCTGAAAGATTTCGACGCCCGCCGATCGCGCCGCCTGCAAAAGCAGACAGTCGAAAACATCCCGGCCAAGCGCCCGGCCGAAACCATCTTTTTTCTCGCGGCGCCCATCCTTTGCAGGAGGCCCATCTTTTGCGGGAGGCCCATCTTTTGCAGGAGGCCAGTCTTTTGCAGGAGGCCCGTCTTTTGCAGGAGGCATTGCCGCCTCGGCGCAGGTCTCGCCGGAAAACAAGCCGACGCGGCGGATTTCGGGGCCGGCATTGGCACGCCACGCTTCGCCGATCTCCAGCTGGTCCAGAAGCGCAAGATTGCTTGCCGATATATATTCGCCGCAGACCTTGCGGCGCGGGAACACGCTCTTTTCCACAATAGCCACGGCCCATCCGCGCCGGGCCAGCGTCAGCGCGACGGACGTGCCCGCCGGGCCGGCGCCTATGACGATCGCGTCATGGGTCGACAATCGAGTCATAGGTCATGACCGGCGCTGGTGCCGACGAAAATGTGGGAAAAAAGGCCGGCGCGCCGTTCCTCGACCGCTTTGCCGTTTGCCGCGAGCCAGAGACCGGAAAGCTCGTTGCCGCGAAAGCCGGCACGCACGCTCTGAGCCGCGTCGTTTCGTGTGACGTCATTGGCGCCGATCGCCGGGAGAAGACGGGTCGCGGCCAATGCCAGTTTGGTCCGCAACGGCTCTGTCGCCAACAGCAGTGGTGCCTTCGGCGCCATCAGCGAAAACAGACGCACGATCTTGCCATCGTCGAAATGATGCAGAAACAGATTGACGGTGATCGCGTCGAACCGCGTACCCTCATTCTTTCTCGCCCAATCGAAGACATCGGCGGTGACGCCTTCGACCGTCCATCCCAGCCTGGCGAAATCACCACGCAATTGCGCGGTGATGAGGTCGACGCGGTCGAGCATTACCAGTTCGACCCCAGGCCAATGCCCCGCCATGCGCCGCGCCAACGCCAGCATGAAGGAGCCGTCGCCGGCGCCGATCTCCAGAATCCGGCGCGGCGGCCCTGGGACAAATTTCCTGAGCAGCGATGCCATGATCCTGGCCTGAAACATCAGCGCGTTGATGCGACGGAGGTCGCGCCGCGCCGCAAGCGCTCGCGGATCGTCGGCCGCAAGTCCGTCGAGGATTTCCGGCGCAAGCTGGCGGTGCTCAAGGCTGCTCATGACGCCGTTCGGAAAAGCATGGTTTCGGCCGCCAGCCCGGGTCCGAACGACATGCCGCAGCCGAGCATGCCTGGTGGCACCTTCAACATCTCTTTCATCACGAACATGACGGTCGCGGACGACATGTTTCCATATCGGCGCAACACCTCGCGCGATGGCTCCAGCGCAGGGGGTGCGAGTTCCAGGGCCCGTTCGACGGCGTCGAGCACCGAACGTCCCCCCGGGTGCACGGCCCAGAGGTCGATCGCCTCGGTCGGCCGACCGCCGAGGATGGCGTCGTGATTGCTCCGCAACGCTTCATGGATTGCTGCCGGGACCTGGCCGGAAAGAACCATTTCGAAGCCGTGGTCACTAATGCTCCAGCTCATCAGATCCCGCCGCTCACCCGCCACGATGCCGTAAAAGCTTTCGAGCTCGATGCCGTGCGCCTCGGCGGTGACGAGCGCAGCCGCACAGCCATCGCCCCAGAGGCAGAACGACAGCAGCTTTTCCAGTTCGCTGGTTTCCCGCAGATGCATCGTGCAGAGTTCGATATTGACCAGCAGGACCCTGGCCTGCGGGTCGGAACGGACGATGTGGCGGGCAAGCTTGAGGCCGTTGATCGCCGCGTAGCAGCCCATGAAACCGATCATCGTGCGTTCGACCCTGTCCGGCAGGCCGCATCGCGCAACCAGTTCCAGGTCGATGCCCGGCGCTGAAAAACCGGTGCAGGTGGTAACGATGAGATGGGTGATGCGGGAAGCGCCGCCACCAAGCTCCAATCCGTCGACGCCTTTTTGCGCCAGAACAGGTGCGGCATGACAGAACATTGCCATTCTCTCGGCCGTTCCAGGAAAGGCGCCCCGGATGAACTTCCCGGCCAGATCTGCTGATGGTCCTTCGGGGTCGCCGGCAGGTGCAAAGCAGGAATAGCGGTGCTCGATGCCGGCAACGTCAACCATGCGTTCGAAAATTCTTCGGCGATCGGCCGCAAGCATGGAGGCGGCGAAACGCAGATAGAATTGATGAACCTCGTGCTCCGGCACCGCTGTCGCGATCCGGTTAATATACGCTTTGGCCGGCATATTCGCTCTCCTCGGCGTCGCGCTCGGCATTTTTTTGGACCACCGCCGGAGGTTGTTTGGTCATCGGCACCAGGTGTCGGGCAGCAGACATTGAGTGTTGCTGATGAACGTTTCTGAGAACTGATTTCATCCCACCTTTGCTGTTGCCAGGCGATGCTGCGGTTCGCCGGCATTAGGAACATAGGCACCATTACCGAGGAGTCCACAGAAGTGCCCGCGCTTCGGGCCGAGGCGCCATCGCTTCCGGCCCTCGGTAGGCGCGGTATTTTTCTGAGCGATGGAACATTAGCGCATACTAACGATTGTAGGGTGACAGCGAATATCTCCCGGATGTTGGCTGCTGGACCGGGATCCCGGTCGGCTCGCGCTCCTCCAGAGGCGCGGGCCTCCGGTCCAAAGAGCAATTGGCGGCTTAGGCTCAGTTTGGAACGAGAACGCCGTGAGGGCGTTCGCCATAATTAGCGCGAGCCGCCACAGGCTCGCGGCAAAGAGAAGGAGAGCTGTCATGAACAATATCATCTGGCTGGTCGGGGCCGTCGTTATCGTAATTGCGATACTCAGCTTCCTTGGCCTTCGTTAGGTTCGCCTTTAGCGACGCCTACGCCGAGCAAGTCGTAATTTGGGTCGTCTCTGGAAGCCTGAGGTTTGCAGGCGCAGCAGCTGTTGGCGCAAGCGAAACGACCCCGCTCTTTCACCGGCGAAGTTCCCTGCCCGATCCATACTCTCCCAGACGCAGCGCTCACGGCGATGAGCGGTGGCAGCCCGCTTGGCAAGCGGCCGGCTTCAGTTGCTGCCGGACCAGATCGCGACTGGCCTGGTGCGGCGCCGATTGACGTTGCTGTGCCTTTTCTTCATTCTCCTGTTGCTGCCTGCTCCGAGATTCAGCAATGAAGCGCAGTCTCGCTTTCGGTGTGATTGTGATCGCCGTCGTCGGCGTGCTGGGCGGCGCCGCACTTTTGATTGCCGGCCAGTCCAGAGTTTCACAAGACGCGATCCAGTCGTCGGTTACCCGCACCGCTGAATTGATCGACAGCGCCTGGAAGCTGCCCGTGGCTGCCACGTTCAATGCCGACGTCACATGGCAATCAAACGGATCAAGGTGTGGCCCGGCAAGTGTCGCCAACACATTCCGCTCCATCGGCGAGGAGGAGACAACCGAAGCCGAAGTCCTCGCTGGAACCGGAAAGTGCTGGACCGGCTTTTGCATCATCGGGCTCACGCTGGACGAGCTTGCCGAGGTCGCTCGAACGAACACCAAGCGGAAAGTCTCCGTGCTTCGGGATCTGAGCGCCGATGCATTTCGCGAGCACATGAAGCGCGCCAACGATCCCGGCCGCCGTTACATCGTCAACTTCACCCGTGAGAAGATTTTCGGCGCCGGCGCTGGCCATTTTTCCCCGGTCGGAGGATATCTGGAGGCCGAGGACATGGTCTTCGTCCTCGATGTAAACGAGGACTACAAGCCTTGGCTGGTCGAGCGTGAGCGCCTGTTCTCAGCCATGGACACAATCGATAGCGATGGCGACAAGAAGCGCGGCTTGCTGCTGATCGAGTAGCATTGTCGCAAGCAGTGTCGATTGCCTTGCCTTCAATCGACCAGCACGGCGACCACTGCGGTGCAGTCGCCCGCCTTGACCAGTCCGGGGAAATGGCGGGCAGCCAATAGACCCGACATCCTTGCCCTGATCTCCTGAGGTGCGGCACCGGTGCGGCCGGTGGAATGGATGCGCGCCAAGACCTGGCCCTCCTCGACAGGCTCGCCGAGATCGATCATCGTTTCGATCATCCCGTCGTCCTCGGCGAACGAGAAGCAATCGCCCGACGGCATGTCGAGCCAGCGGGTCGGCTGCATCTCCACCGCTCCGGCGACAATGCCGGCATGGCGCAGCACATTGAGCACGCCACGACGGGCGATCCGCACCGTCTCTGCGCGGGCAGTCCCACCGCCGCCAAGCTCTGTGGTGATGAACAGCTTGCCCATCTCTTCGGCGGCAGTGTCGAACATGCCGACCGCATCAATCTCCAGCATCTTCATCGACCACGGCGCCGAGAACGCTTCGACCGCGGCGAACCCCTTCGCCTCCAACTCCTTGTCGGGCCGGATATGGGCGGCGCAGAACGGCACGAAGTCGAGCGTCTTGCCGCCGGAGTGGAAGTCGAGCGCGATGTCTGCGCGGGGGAGCAACTCACGTTGAAAATAATCGGCGATCTTCTCGGTCACCGTGCCGTCAGGCCTGCCGGGAAAGCTGCGGTTCAAATTGCCCTTGTCGATCGGCGAGGTGCGGGTGCCGGCGCGGAACGCCGGATAGTTCATTGCCGGCACGATGATGACCGTGCCGCTGACTTGCTCGGGATCGAGCGTGCGGGCGAGATCGTAGAGCGCCAGCGGCCCCTCATATTCGTCGCCATGATTGCCGCCGGTGAGCAATGCGCTTGGCCCGCTGCCGTTGCGGATCACGCAGATCGGGATCATCACCGATCCCCAAGCCGAATCGTCACGGCTGTAAGGCAGCCGCAGGAAGCCGTGCTGTACGCCGTCGCGGTCGAAATCGACGGTCGGCGTGATCGGCGATGGACGAAGGCTGGACATCGGGCTCAATTCTTTACCACCAGCTTACGCGGCACATTGGCCAGGCAGTTGACGCCGGTCTCGGTGATCAGGATGGACTCGGTGATCTCCAGCCCCATCGTCTCCAGCCACAGGCCGGTCATGAAATGGAAGGTCATGCCGGGCTTCAGCTCGGTGCGGTCGCCGGGGCGCAGGCTCATCGTGCGCTCGCCCCAGTCCGGCGGATAGGAAAGCCCGATCGGATAGCCGGTGCGGTTGTCCTTGACGATGCCGTATCTCTTCAGCACCGCGAAGAAGGCATTGGCGATGTCTTCGCATGTATTGCCGGGCTTCGCCGCGGCCAACCCCGCCTCCATGCCTTCCAGTGTCGCCTTTTCGGCATCGAGGAATTCCTGCGTCGGCTTGCCGAGGAACACAGTCCGCGAAAGCGGGCAATGGTAGCGGTTGTAGCAGCCGGCGATCTCGAAGAAGGTGCCCTCGCCCGATTTCATCGGCCGGTCGTCCCAGGTCAGATGCGGCGCCGACGCATCGGCGCCCGACGGCAGCAGCGGCACGATCGCCGGATAATCGCCGCCAATCTTTCCCTCTGGCCCATCGACGCCGCGCGTGCCGGCATCATAGATCTCGGCGACCAGGTCGCATTTGCGCATGCCGACTTCGATCTTGTCGACGATGCGCTGGTGCATCGCTTCGACGATGCGGGCGGCCTTGCGCATGTAATCGATTTCGGTCGGGCTCTTCACCGCGCGCTGCCAGTTTACGAGTGCCGTAGCGTCGACGAAGCGGGCATTGGGCAGATGTTTCTGCAGCGATGCGAAGGCAGCGGCCGAGAACCAGTAATTGTCCATCTCGACACCGATGCTGAGCTTGCCCCAGCCACGATCGGCCAGCACCTGCGACAGAAAATCCATCGGGTGGCGTTCGGTCGACTGCACATAATGGTCGGCATAGCCGACGATGTTGTCGTGCGCGAGATAGGCGGTGCGCTTGGCGCCGTTGGCGTCCTGGCCGCGCCCGTACCACACCGGTTCGCCCGACGGCGGCACGATGACGGCCTGGTGCACGTAGAACGACCAGCCGTCATAGCCGGTCAGCCAGGCCATATTGGACGGATCGCTGACAACAAGCAGATCGACGCCCTTGGCTTCCATGGCCTTCCGGGTCTTGGCGAGGCGCTCCGCATATTCGCCGCGCGAGAATTTCAAATTGGGTTGCATTGTTCTTGGTCCTCGTTTGTTGGGCCTTGCGGCCGGCATCAGCTTTCGAAAATCGTACCCGTCTTGGCCGCCCGGGCACGGTCGCGGGCGAGCGTGGCGATCGCCGTGTCCTGCACGCCGGTGCCGGTGAGGTCGGCGATGGTGATGTCGCTGCCCGAGCGCCGGCCATGTCTTTCGCCGGCGATGATCTGGCCGAGCTCGGTAATCTCGGCATCGGCTGCCATCACCCCCGTCGCGATGGCATGATGCAATTCGCCCAGCAGCCGCGTCTGCTTGGCGCTGTCGGCGACATAGAGATCGGCCATGCGCAGGATCGCCGGCGCGATCTCGTTCTTGTGCTCGGCGTCCGAGCCCATCGCGGTGATGTGCTGGCCGGCCGAGACGAAGCCGGCCTTGATCAGCGGTTCGGTCGACGGCGTCGTGGTGACGATGATGTCGGCGCCGGCCGCCGCCTTTGCCGCGTCGGGTTCGGCGCGCACGACGATGCCCAGTTTTTCGCGCAATGCATCCGCCGAGGCTTCGGCCTTAGCGGCATCTCTCGCCCAGATCCGCGCTTCGGCGATCGGCCGCACCAGCATAAGCGCCTCGAGCTGCAGTCCAGCCTGGACACCGGCGCCGAAGATCGCGGCGACAGAGGAGTCGGTTCGCGAAAGATGTTTCGCCGCGACCGCTCCGGCCGCCGCGGTGCGGACATCGGTCAAATAACCGTTGTCGAGCAGCAGAGCCTCGACCAGCCCGGTTTTTGACGACAGCAGCACCATCATGCCGTTGACGCTGGGCAGGCCGAGCTTCGGATTGTCGAAGAAGCCGGGACTGATCTTGATGGCAAAACCGTCGATGCCAGGCACATAGGCGGTTTTGACGTCGACCTCGCCGCGATGCTCGGGAATGTCGAGCCGCAGGATCGGCGGCATCGCCACCGGCAAGGTGGCAAGCGCGCGGAACGCATTTTCGACGCAGGCGACGGCGTCGAGATCGAGCTTCACGATCGCGCGCAGTTCGGCTTCGGTGAGTATCGTCATCCGGCTCATGCGGCGCTCTCCTCAAATGCTTCGCCACAAACGACTTTCCGGTGCAGCGTCATGTCGATGTTGCGGCCCGACACAATGAGCACAGTGGGGCCGCTCGCCCCGACCTTGCCGGCAAGCACGGCGGCGATGCAAACCGCGCCGGCGCCTTCGACGATCTCGCGCTCCTGATCATAGGCATGGCGGATGCCGGCGGCGATCTCGTCCTCGCTGAGCAGGATAACATCGTCGAGCAGGTCGCGGCACATCGAGAAGGTCAGCCGGTTGTCGAGGCCGACGCCGCCGCCGAGCGAGTCCGCCAGCGTCGGCAGTTCCTCGACCAAAACCGGATGTCCGGCATCGAGGCTTGCCTTCATCGCCGCGCCCCGCGCCATCGAAACGCCGATGACCTTCGTGCCGGGGCTGACGCCCTTCACGGCAGCGGCGACACCAGCCGCCAGCCCGCCGCCGGAAAGCGGCACCAGCACCAGGGCGGCGTCCGCAACCTGCTCGATGATTTCCAGCCCGAGCGTGCCTTGCCCGGCGATGATATCGGGATGGTCGAAGGGCGGCAGCATGATCAGGCCGTCTTCCGCGACCAGCCGGTCGACCTCTTGCTGCGCATCGTCCTGGCTGTTGCCGACGATGCGGATCTCGGCGCCGAGCCGGCGGATTTCGTCGAGCTTATTCTGCGGCACCAGTCGTGACATGCAGATCGTCGCACGCATGCCTTCGAGCTTTGCCGCATGAGCCAGCGCCCGGCCGTGATTGCCGGTCGAGGCGGCGACCACGCCGCGCGCCTTCTCCTCGGCGCTCAACGAAGCGATGGCGTTCGAGGCGCCACGCAGCTTGAAGCTGCCGGTCGTCTGCCGATGTTCGAGCTTGAGATAAACAGGCGCGCCCAAGTGCCCGGAAAGACTCGCGGAAGACACGGTCGGCGTGCGCTCGACCTTGCCGGCCATGCGATCGCGGGCGGCGCGGATATCCTGAAGGGTTACAGACATGCCTGTTGCCAGAGGGGGGTGCTCGCTCATGCCGGACATCGCCTCATTGTCTCAACGGCAGGGTCATCAGACGGCCGAATTCGGCGCGCCGCTCCTCGTCGCCGCAAAGCCGCAGGCAGTTCCAGGCCGTTGCCTGATTGCTGGTGACGACCGGGCGGCCGATCGCCTCCTCCATGCCGACGACGGCAAGTGCTGCCCGCAGCGCCGTGCAGGAGACGAACAGTGCGTCCGCTTGCGCGTCGGTCGTCTTGGCTGCCAGATCGACCAGCGTGGCCGGTGCAATCCGCGCCATCTCGCGGTCGTCGTCGAAGCCGAGACAGGTGAAGCTGGCGATCTCGAACCCGTGCGCCGCGAAATAGGCGGCCATCGGCCGGCTGGTCTCGACAGTATAAGGAGTGAGAATACTGATCGTCCTGGCGCCCAGCGCTTTCAAGCCGCGCACCCCTGCCATCGGCGGCGTAACCACGGGTACGCCGGGCTTGGCCGCCTGCACCGCCGCCTCGATCTCGGCATCGCCGATGACGACTGAGGCCGAGGTGCAGGAATAGCAGACCGCGTCGAGCGGCTCATCGGGCAGGATGAGCGCAGCGCCCGCCGTCAGCGACGGCTGCATCTTGCGCAAATTGTCCGGCGTCGTCGGATTGGCGTAGGGAATGCGCGCGACATAGACGCCGATCCGGTCGCTTGCCACCCTGCGACGAAAATCCGGTTCGGTCGTATGGTCGGTGGCAAGGATAATCAGGCCGACGCGCTTTTCCAGCGGACGCGCGTCGAGCGCCGGCCGTGTCGAGTGCAAGCGGATGTCGACTGGAGCGGTCACCATGCGCTCCTTGCCAACGGTTTGGTCGAAGGAACTGTCATTTTTCAATGCGCCCGTAGCGGCGTTCCAGCCAGCGCAGCAGCACGACCGAGAACAGGCTGATGACGAGGAAGAAGGCGCCGACCAAGGTCATCGGCTCGACATAGCGGTAATAGGTGTTGGCGACGCTCTTGGCCTGGTTCATCAGTTCCAGCACGGTGATCGCCGAAAGCAGCGGCGTCTCCTTGAACATGGCGATAAAATAGTTGGCAAGCGCCGGGATCATCGGCGGGATAGCCTGCGGCATGATGATGTGGGTCCAGGTCTGCCTGGCGTTGAGATTGCAGGCCTTGGCGGCTTCCCACTGGCCGCGCGGCACATTGTCGATGCCGGCGCGATAGACCTCGGCCGTGTAGGTGCCGTAATGCAGCCCGAGGCCGATGACGCCCGCCACCAGCGGCGGCAGCAGGATACCGATGTCCGGCAGCACGTAGAAGATGAAATAGAGCTGCACCAAGAGCGGCGTGCCGCGGATGAACTCGGCAAGGAAGCCGACGCTGCGCGACAAGCCCTTGTTCGGCGAGCGCCGCGCCAGCGCGATAGCCAAGCCGACCATCGCTGCCAGAACCGAGCCGAGCAGCGTCGCCAGGATGGTGATCTTCACGCCCTCGATCAGGGTCGGCATGATCTCCCAGACGAAATTCCAATCCCATTCCATTACGAGGCCCGATCCATCAGACGCGCACCCCGTCGAGGCCGCGCGCCATGCGGCGTTCCAGCGAACGCACCCCCCACGAAATGATCAGCGCAAGGCCGAAATAGATGACGAGAATGGTGGTGAACGGCACCAGCGTGTTGCCGGTCTGCGAGCGCACGACCTGGGCCTGGAAAGTCAGGTCGGTGAGCGAGATCAGCGAAACCACGGCGGTGGCCTTGAGCAATTCGATGGCGTTATTGCCGAAGGTCGGCAGCATCACCAGCAGCGCCTGCGGCAGGATGACATGGCGCATGGCTTGCCAGCGGCCGAGATTGACCGCGGTGCAGGCCTCGTACTGTTCGCGGCCGATCGACTGGATGGCGCCGCGCACCACCTCCGCGCCGTAGGCGCCGACATTGAGGCCAAGCGCCAGCACGCCGGCCTGCAGCGGCGTCAGCGAAATGCCGATGAACGGCAGCACGAAATAGGCCCAGAACAGCTGCACGAAGATCGAGGTGCCGCGGAAGAATTCGATATAGGCGGTGGCCAGCGCCCGAATTGCGAAAAAACGCGACAGCCGCCCCAGCCCGGCGAGAAAGGCCATGATCAGGGCAAGCACCGACCCCATCAGCGTCAGCTCGATGGTAACAAGCGCTCCCTGCAATATCAGGCCGAAATAGCCGGACCATTGGGTCATGAACTAAGCATTTCTCCGCTTGGCGATTATTACAGAAGGTCGGCGCTGCCCCTCATCCGCCTGCCCGGCACCTTCTCCCCGTATAGGGACGGGGAGAAGGGTGAAGCTCCAACGTTGGCGCCCCCTCTCCCCGTTCTTCACAGGGGAGGGTAAGGGTGAGGGGCAACTTTTTACTTCGCCGAGCAGAGCTTGTCGCGGCTCGTCGACATCGCCGCCGCGGCCGAAAAACCGTAGGGCTCAATGATCTTGGCGAATTCGCCGGACTCCTTCAGCTTGGCCAATTCGACGTCATAGGCGTCGCGCAGCGCCTCATCGCCCTTCTTGAACGCCGCGCCGTCGCAATAGACCGGCGCGCCGACCACCGGGGCGACGACTTCAAGGTTCGGATCGTTGGCCTTCTTGACCAGATCGTTGATCGACAGCACCGGCAGGGAATAGGCGTCGATGCGGCCGTCCTGCAGCATCTTCAGGCCGCTCTGGCCATCCGGCACGACGATGACGCGGTCACGCGGGACGCCGGCAGTGAGCGCCAGCTTCTCCTCGGTGCCGCCGCCCGGCGCCCCGATCGTTGCGGTGGCATCCTTGGCGACATCCTCATAGCTCTTGAAGCCCTTCGGGTTGCCCTTCTTGACCAGCATTGCCTCGGCGTCGCACAGCACCGGCTCCGAATAAGCGACCGCAGCGCAGCGCTCCGGTTTCATGAACAGGCCGGCGGTGACGACGTCGAAACGGCCGGCCTGCAGGCCGGGGATCATCGCGCCATATTCCGAGATCGAGGCGACGATGTCGTTGACACCAAGACGCTTGAAGATTTCACGGGCCACATCGGGCGCCGCACCCGAGACCTTGCCGTCGGCAGCAACCGCCGTATAGGGCGGCTCGTTGGCGATGGCGACACGGGCGAAGCCCTGTGCCTTGAGCTCTTCGAGCTTGCTGTCGTCGGCCGATCCCGCGGTCGAAGCGGCCAGGATTGCGGTCAGTGCAACACCGGCGACGCCGGCCAAAATGCCAAGTTTCTTCATTGTTCCCAACTCCTTGTTTCTCTTTTGGTTTGGTCGTTCTATGGGACGGCTTCGCCGCCCTGGGAGGACGGCGTTGCCGCCCCGGGGCATGGCAGTCAGACGCGATGTCCGGCCGCGATGATCTTCTTCAGGAAAGCTTGCGTACGCTCCTGCTTGGGGTTGCGGAAAATCTCGTCCGGCTTGCCTTCCTCGACGATCTTGCCGCGGTCGAAGAACAGAACCCGGTCGGCGAAATCATGGGCAAAACCCATTTCGTGGGTGACCAGCAGCATGGTCATGTCGGTCTCCGAGCACAGCCGCCACAACACGTTCAGCACCTCCTCGACCAGTTCCGGATCGAGCGCCGATGTCACCTCGTCGAACAGCATGATCCTGGGCTGCAGCGCCAGGGCGCGAGCGATGGCAACGCGCTGCTTCTGGCCGCCGGAAAGCTGCGCCGGCATCGCTTTCGCCTTGTCGGCCATGCCGACCATGTCGAGCAGTTCCATCGCCCGTTTTTCGGCGGCGGCGCGCGGCATTCCCTTGGTCAGGATCGGCGCCAGCGTGACGTTGTCGATGACGCTCTTGTGTGGAAACAGGTTGAACAGCTGGAAGACCATGCCGATCTTCTGGCGCATTCTTGCCAGATGCCGTTCGTCGGCGGGCAGCAACTGGCCGTTGCGCTCCATGTGGTAAAGCTGCTCGCCGTCGATCTGGATGTGGCCGCTGTCGATCCTCTCCAGCGTCATCAGGATGCGCAGGATCGTCGTCTTGCCGGAGCCGGATGGGCCGATCAGCGCCAGCTTCTCGCGCGGCATGACTTGCATCGACAGTCCGTCCAGCACCTTGAAGGTGCCGAAGCTCTTCGAAATGGCGTCGATCTTGATGATGGGCGCGGACAAGGAATTTCCCCGTGCTGGAGAAGCTGTGCCTTAACGATGCGGAACACGCCAAATCATGTCAATCAGGAAAATAAACTCATGACAATGTTTCTGGCTCCGCAGAATTTCGCGGCAATGTCTGCCTAGATCGCCAGCAGCAGATGCTCCGGGTCGCCGAGCAGAAGTTTGGTGACAACGCTGAGGCCGGCGCGCAGTTCCCCCTCGGTTGTCGAGCCCAGCGAGATGCGCACTGCCGGCTGCCAGGGCGCCGCCGAGATGCGGAACGATGTGCCTGGGGCGATCGCCACGCCCTGCAGGCGGGCCTGTGAGACTAAGCCCTCCTCGGCGCGGTCGCCGGGCAGTTGCAGCCACAGATGCAGTCCGTCGCGATGGACGCGGTAGTCGACCCCGGCAAGCACCTGGGTGGCAATCTCCTGCCGCCGCCGCAGCGCCGACCGCTGCCAGCGGACGAGTTCCATCGCCGTGCCGTCGGTCACCCATTTTGTCGCAATCTCCGCCACCATCGGCGTCGCCATCCAGTTGGAGACGAGATGCCGGTTGGCGACGGCAGCGACATAGCGGTCGGGCGCCGCCAAATAACCGATGCGCAGGCCTGGCAGCACAATCTTGGTGAAGGAGGTGACGTAGAGCGTGCGCTCGGGCGCGAAGGCGGCGACCGGCGGCGGACGGTCCTCGACCAGCGGCCCGAGCACGTCGTTCTCGATGATGGCGATGTCGTGCCGGCGCGCCACAGCAGCGATCTGCTCGCGCCGCGCGGCATTCATCAATGTTGCAGTCGGATTGATCACCGAGGGCTGCACGAACACGGCGCGGATGTCGGAAAGCCGGCACGCCTCGTCGAGCGCCTCCGGGATCAGGCCGTTGTCGTCGATCGGCAGGCCCTCGAGGTTGAAGCCGAGATAGCGCGCCAGCGGGATCAGCGTGTGATGGCCGATCGCCTCGGTGGCGACGGTCGAACCCGGCGGCGCCACGCTCATCAGCGCCACCGTCATGCCGGCCGTGGCGCCGTTGGTCAGGCTGACATTCTGCGCCGACACGTCGAGACCGCACAGCCGCAGCCATTCGACCGCCACTGCACGGTGACGCGGGAACACCATGTTCGGCCGGAACGACAGCGCCGAGGTCGACGGCAGGTTCTCGGCGAGCCAACCCAGCGCCTGCTTCAGCCGCTCCAGATGCATCGGCTCGCAGACCGGCTTCAGGATCGACAGGTCGATGACCTCGCCAAGGCGTTCCGGCAGATAGGGCGGCTCCGGCTCGCGGCGCTGCGTCTGCACGAAGCTGCCGCGGCCGATCTCGCCGGAGATCAGGCCCCGGCGGATCAGTTCCTCATAGGCGCGGCTGACTGTCTGCACCGAAAGCTTCAATTCGTCGGCCAGCCGGCGATGCGTCGGCAGCCGCGCGCCGTTGGCCAGCCGCCCGTCATGAATGGCGCGCGCGAACTGGTCGGCGAGCGATTGATAGGCCGGCCGCCGGATGAGCGCGGGATCTGGACGCCACAATGTCATGACATATTAGAGATCGAAATCAGTGCAATTGACAATCGAAATAATGCGCCGTCATGGTGTCGCAGAAAAAAGTGGACGCTCATGGCCGCACTGAAACTGGATCAGATCGACCTCAAAATCCTCGACGCGGTTCAGCGCGACGGGCGCATCACCAAGCTGGCGCTCGCCGACAAGGTCGGCCTGTCGCCGACGCCGTGCTGGATGCGGTTGCGCAAGCTGGAAAAGGCCGGCATCGTCTCCGGCTATCACGCCAGGGTTGCAATGCGCGCCGTCGCGCCGGTCGCCACCGTCCTGATGGAGGTGACGCTGGCCAGCCACCGCCAGGCCGATTTCGACCGTTTCGAGCGCGTCATCCGTGACGTCCCCGAAATCGTCGCCTGCTGGTCGGTGGGCGGCGGCGTCGACTATCTGCTGAAAGTGATGGCGCGCGACATCGACGCCTACCAGCGGCTCGTCGACGCCCTGCTCGAACGCGAGATCGGCATCGACCGCTACTTCACCTACATCGTCACCAAGACGGTGAAGGAGGAGGTCGCCTTGCCGGTGGCGGATCTGTTGCCGGCGCCGTCGTGAGGTCTGGGGAAACTGACATCAGGTCGCCGCGACGATGCGGAATTCTGCTCCGCTGCATTCCTCGGCGAAGGTCACGGAATGGATCCCAGGGTCTTCGCGACGGAGCTTCGCTCCTGCTTCGCCCGGGGATGACGAAGTTGGAGGAGGTTCAGCCAATCTCCGCTGTTTGCTACAGCCTCGGAGAGACTGTCCTGTGTTTCGGTCCAATAGAGACAATCTCTCTACGCGTGCGCTCCGAAACAGCCTCTCTGTCTGCGCCGCGCGCATAGTCTCTCCGCACTCCGAAACCGGGAGACCTCGAACATGTCCGCGCATTTTGCCCGCCCACAACGCCACGAAGCGCTTGACCGGCTCGCCGACCGCCGGCTGCTGCGCCAACTCGCCTATGTCGACGGCCACTGGACGGCGAGTGAAGCCGCCGAGAGTTTTGGGGTGACCGACCCTGCTACAGGCGCCACCGTTGCCTGGGTTGCCGCGCTCGATGCCAGGCAGACGAGCAAGGCGATCGACGCGGCGTCGCGCGCCTTTCCCGCCTGGCGCGCGGCTCTCCCACAGGAACGCGCAAGAATCCTGCGAAAATGGTTCGATCTGATCATCGCCGCCAAGGACGATCTGGCGCTGTTGATGACGCTCGAACAGGGCAAGCCTCTCAAGGAATCGCTTGGCGAGATCGACTACGCCGCCTCCTTCGTCGAGTGGTATGCCGAAGAGGCAAAGCGCCTCAACGCCGAAAGCGTCACCAGCCATTTGCCAAACGCCGAGATGATGGTGCGGCGCGAACCGCTCGGCGTCGTCGGCGTCGTCACGCCATGGAATTTTCCTGCGGCCATGCTGACCCGCAAGGCAGCGGCCGCGCTTGCCGCCGGCTGCACCATCGTCGCGCATCCTTCTTCGGAAACGCCGCTGTCGGCACTGGCGCTGGCCGAGCTCGGCGAACGCGCCGGCCTGCCGGCTGGCGTCTTCAACGTACTCACCGGCAAGGCTTCGACCATCGTTGGGCGGATGTGCGAAGATCCGCGCGTCCGCGCCATGAGCTTCACCGGCTCGACCGAGATCGGCAGGCTGATCGCCGCGCAAAGCGCGCCGACGATGAAGCGGCTGGTCATGGAGCTTGGCGGCCATGCGCCGCTGATCGTCTTTGCCGACGCCGATCTCGACAATGCGGTGACCATCGCCGTCGACGCCAAATTCGCCACTTCCGGCCAGGATTGCCTCGCCGCCAACCGCATCTATGTCCAGCGTCCGATCTACGATCGTTTCTGCGCCGCTTTCGCCAGGCGCATCGAGGCGCTGCGGACCGGCAATGGCCTGGCCGATGACATCGACATCGGGCCGTTGATGCACGAGCGCGGCGTCAAGAAGGTCGAGGAGCAGGTCGCCGATGCGCTCGCCCATGGCGCGCGCTGCCTCACCGGCGGCGGCAGACATCCGGCCGGACCGCTGTTCTACCGGCCGACCCTGCTCGCCGATGTCACCGACGATGCGCTGATCATGCGCGAGGAAACTTTTGGTCCGGTCGCCGCGGTGACGCCCTTCGACAGCGAGGGCGAGGTCATCGCCCGCGCCAACGCCACCGAATACGGGCTCGTCGCCTATGTCGTCACCGAGAACGGCGGCCGCCAATTGCGCATCGGCCGTGCACTCGACTACGGTATGGTCGCCATCAACCGCGTCAAGATCACCGGCGCGCCGATTCCGTTCGGCGGCGTCAAACAGTCCGGCATCGGCCGCGAGGGCTCGCGCCACGGGCTCGAAGCCTTTACCGATCTCAGATATCTCTGCCTGGACGTGGCGTAAGCTGTATCGACATTCAGGTGATGCCGGTCTGCAAATGGCGGCGTCCTGCGCTTCCGGTGCCCGCGTACGAAAAAGTACGCTCCGCTCCGGTTCTCGGCCTGACCTGAATCTCGACACACCTTAGGCCGCGTCGGGACCATCTTTCTCTAAGGAGTCAAAAAAATGCTCGACCAGTCCAACGAACTCGCCGCCTGGGATCGCGACCACTTCTTCCATCCCTCGACCCACATGGGCACGCATGCGCGGGGTGAATCGCCGACCCGCGTCATCGCCGGCGGCGAAGGCGTCACCATCTGGGACAATAACGGCCGCAAGAGCATCGATGCCTTCGCCGGGCTCTATTGCGTCAATGTCGGCTATGGCCGCCAGAAGATATCAGACGCCATCGCCGCCCAGGCCAGGAACCTTGCCTATTACCACGCCTATGTCGGCCACGGCACCGAGGCCTCGATCACGCTTTCCAAGATGATCATCGACCGCGCCCCGCAAGGCATGTCGAGGGTCTATTTCGGCCTCTCCGGCTCCGACGCCAACGAAACCAACATCAAGCTGATCTGGTACTGCAACAACGTGCTCGGCCGTCCCGAGAAGAAGAAGATCATCTCGCGCTGGCGCGGCTATCACGGCTCTGGTGTCATGACCGGATCGCTGACCGGGCTCGACCTGTTCCACAACGCCTTCGACCTGCCGCGTGCGCCGATCCTGCACACCGAGGCGCCCTACTATTTCCGCCGCGCCGACCGCTCGATGAGCGAAGAACAGTTTTCCCAACACTGCGCCGACAAGCTGGAAGAGATGATCCTGGCCGAGGGCCCGGACACGGTCGCCGCCTTCATCGGCGAGCCGATCCTCGGCACCGGCGGCATCGTGCCGCCGCCCGCTCTGTACTGGGAAAAGATCCAGGCGGTTCTGAACAAATACGACGTGCTGCTGGTCGCCGACGAAGTGGTCACCGGCTTCGGCCGGCTGGGCACCATGTTCGGCTCCGACCATTACGGCATCAAGCCCGACCTGATCACCATCGCCAAGGGCCTGACCTCGGCCTATGCGCCGCTGTCGGGCGTCATCGTCTCGGACAAGGTCTGGCAGGTGCTGGTCCAGGGTTCCGACAAACTCGGCAGCATAGGCCATGGCTGGACCTATTCGGCGCATCCGATCTGCGTCGCCGCCGGTGTCGCCAACCTGGAACTGATCGACGAGATGGACCTGGTGACCAACGCCGGCGAGACCGGCGCCTACTTCCGCGCCGAACTGGCGAAAGCCGTCGGCGGCCACAAGAATGTCGGCGAGGTGCGCGGCGACGGCATGCTGGCGGCAATCGAATTCGTCGCCGACCGGGACGACCGCGTGTTCTTCGATGCCGCGCAAAAAATCGGGCCGCAGGTCGCGACCGCGCTTGCCGAGCGTGGCGTCATCGGCCGCGCCATGCCGCAAGGCGACATTCTCGGCTTCGCGCCGCCGCTGTGCCTCACCCGCGAAGAGGCGGACATCGTCGTCTCCAAGACAGCGGATGCGGTGAAGGGCGTGTTTGCCAGCATCTAATTATCGACCTTGGTGCCGCCCCTCATCCGCCTGCCGGCACCTTCTCTCCGTGAACGACGAGGAGAAGGGACAAGCTCCAGCGCTGGCTGTCCAGTTGATAGATGGGTAACACTTTGAACCGGATACATGGGTTACAGTTTTCCCCCTGTCGTGTCCGCCGCAGCGCCATGCGGTTTGATTGGCGCGGCGCTGCGGCGGACAAGCTTCATGCGCCTGGTGTCGAGGATGCCGAGCGGGTGGGCATGGAAGCTGAGCGCCCATTGACCATCCTCGGTTTCGGTGGCGGCGACCGCTTCGCCGGCCAGCGCCTTGGAAACGTAGACGAAACCACCGTTCCATCTGATCTCGCCATTGTGGCGCACGCTGCGCACCGCCGCCTC
>NZ_AZUX01000057.1:0-30747 GCF_000513915.1 Mesorhizobium sp. WSM2561 | reverse complement strand
GTGTAGCTCGGCGGTAGCGAAGCCGCTCGCGAGCGCGCCCTCAACAGCGCCGTAGCGAGCGAGCGGCTTTGCGGGTGGTCATCGACAGTTCGCCGGTAAGGTCGGGTTGCTGACACCAACCTGATTCGAAGGAACCATCGATGACCGACGACATGATGAACCTGCGCGCGCTCGTGGAGAAGACCCCGNATTCCGATCTCTTGCGCGAGATGATCGGCTTTGCCGCCGAGCGGCTGATGGAGCTCGAGGTGGGGGCCGCCACCGGCGCCGGCTATGGCGAGAAGAACCCGCTGCGCACGGCTCAACGCAACGGCTACCGCGACAGAGACTGAGAGACGCGGGCCGGGACGGTCGAGCTGCGCATCCCGGAGGCTATTACTTTTCCCCTTGGCAGTCGGCTTGGATCGACGCATTGCGGGCAACAATGCCGGAAGCTGAAGACCTCAGAAATGCCGCGCTTGTCGCTCTTATACAAGCTGCAAGCCGCTGTGCTGCCTCGCCCGGATACACCTCGCAACCATTCAGGCCCAATGAAACCGCAGGCCGCTTCCTCATCGAAGCGTGGCATCGAAGCGACGTGGCTTAGGTCGGCGTTGACGAAGGTGCTCGCGAGAGCGCCCTCAACAGCGCAGAAGCAAGCGAGCGGCGTCGCAGTGGTCATCGATATTCCCCGGTAAGGTCGGGTTGCTGACACCAGCCTGATTGAAGGAACCACCGACGACCGACCACATGATGAACCAGCGCACGATCGAGGAACAGGCCCCGACGCTAAAATTCGAGCTTGGATAACGGCACTGCTACGGCCGCTCTTCGTTCGGCCCAAGCGGCTCCGGTCAATTGCCGAATGGGTGGGCGATAATTCATCTATTCGAACGGGGAATGCTCGATGCAGCATTCTTCCACGGCGAGTCGCCTGGCGGCCGGCTCCCCTTCCCGGCCAGCCACGCTCTAGACTTCTGTGCTCGTTGCGGTCCTAGCCTGCCTGTCGAGGACAGCGTTCCGCGGCGACCACCCTAGTCTCCAGGCCTTCGCCAGCTTCCACTCAATTCCAACACTCTCAAGTGCTCGGCCAGTTCGAGGCGCATCCTATCCGCTTGCGCGGCAGCACGCTCAATCGTGGCTCGCACGAGCAATGTGTGTCCCTGACCTACCACACGTTCGGCGCTGTCCAATGTCCAACAATATCGGACGCGCAACGTAGCAGAGCCAAATCTATCACATTGCCTTTGAACGGTTTTCTCATTTGGCATGGTACATGCGCGGTCATCCGCAGACACGTCAGGGACAAGGAGAAGACGTTCCATGATCACCTCCCCGAAAGCCACCGCCGTCGCGAGTCTCCCGATCCGCCAAGGATGACGCTCGAGTGAGGCCTGGCGACATGAAGACGATTGCTCCGGCCCCAGAGAGGGAGAGAGGTACCCAACGTCCTCAAACCGAGGACCAACTCACTTTGCCTAGAACCTTGCCCTCGCCCCACCACTACAAACCGGAGCCATTGATGAAAGTTCTGTCTGACGGGCTGCGCAGAATGCCTGCTGCGACCACCCTGGTGACCAGCGCTCCGGCTCTGGCCGTCACGGGCGGCCGCAAGGTGACGAATTTCCTGCTCGACAACGGCATGGAGGTGGTCGTCCTCCCCGGTCACCGGGCGCCGATCGTCACCCACATGGTGTGGTACAAGATCGGCAGCGCCGATGAGCCGCCCGGCAAGTCCGGCCTTGCCCATTTCTTCGAGCATCTGATGTTCAAGGCGGCGACAACCAACCATGCGGCCGGCGAGCTTGGCCGCGCCGTCTTGGCCATCGGCGGCTCGATCAATGCCTTCACCTTTTACGACTTCACCGCCTACCATGAAACGGTAGCGCCTTCGGCGTTGGAACAGATGATGAGCTTCGAGGCCGATCGCATGGTCAACCTCATCCTCACCGACGATGATATCAAGACCGAGCGCGACGTGATCATGGAGGAGCGCCGTTTGGGCATCGACAACAATCCGCACACGATGCTGGAAGAGCAGGTTGACGCGACCCTCTGGCAGAACCAGCCTTACCGCATCCCGATCATCGGCTGGATGCAAGAGATCGAGAAGCTGACCTGGAACGACGCGAACGCCTTCTACGACAAATATTACAGGCCCAACAACGCCGTGCTGGTGGTGGCCGGCGATGTCGATCCGGAGACGGTGAAGGAGCTGGCCGAGAAGACCTATGGCAAGCTCGCGCCGGGTCCTGATTTACCCCCGCGCACCCGCCCGGTCGAACCGGAGCAGAACACCAGGCGCACGGTGACGCTTAGCGACGCACGCGTTTCGGTGCTCAGCTTTTCCACCCATTGGGTGGTGCCGTCCTATCGGACGGCCGAGCCCGGTGAGGCCGAGGCGCTGGACCTCCTGGCCGAAATTCTCGGCGGCGGCAATCGCAGCCGGCTCTATCAGCAGTTGGTGAAAGGGGGCATTGCCGCTAAGGCCGGCGCTTATTTCCAGGGCGCCATGCTGCTGGATGCCACTAGGCTCACCATCTACGGCTCGCCGCGCGGCGATGCCAAGCTCGCCGATCTGGAGGCGGCGGCCCATGCAGTGATCGCCCGCATCGTCAAGGACGGTGTGACCGATGACGAGCTGGAAAAGGCCAAGAACCGCTGTGTCCGCTCGCTGATCTTCGCCCGCAGCAAGCAGTACCATGTGGCCAATTTGTTTGGCTCCACGCTCGCCACCGGCGGCACCGTGCAGGACGTCGAGGAATGGCCGGACCGCATCCGCAAGGTCACCGCCGATCAGGTGAAGGCGGTCGCCGCCCGATATCTCGCGTTCGACCATTCGACCACCGGCTATCTCTTGCCCAAGACGGAGAATTTGATGTGATGACGAACCAACGCCGTGGCGTCTTCGCACAGGCGCGCTCTCCTTGGAGAAGGGAGGGCAGCGCGCCTCGCCACGCCGCTGGCGACCCTTCTCCTCGCGATTTCGTTCCTCATCCTGCCGGCGCTAAACGCCTGAACATCCAGGACGTGAAATCTGAAAAAGGCATCGACGCCTGGCTGGTGGAGGACCACACGACGCCGATCACTGCCATTCACTTCGTCTTCGACGGCGGCACCACGCAGGATCCGGCCGGCAAGGAGGGGCTCGCCAATCTGATGAGCGCCCTGTTGGCCGAGGGCGCCGGCGATCTCGACAGCGATGCCTTCCAGGTGAAGCTAGACGATGCCGGCGCCGAGATGAGCTTTAAGGCGCAGCGTGACGGCATTCATGGCGCGATGCACATGCTGTCCGAGCAGCAGAACGCCGCTTTCGATTTGCTTCGGCTCGCGGTCAACAGGCCGCGCTTCGACCGGGAGCCGATCGACCGCATCCGCGCCCAGATCCTTTCCGGTATCATCGCCAATGAGCGCGACCCCGAGGCGATCGCCGAGCGCAAATGGCTGCGCGCGATCTACGGCACACATCCCTATTCGAGGCCGGCCGAGGGCACTAAAGAGAGCCTCGCTGGCATCACACCAGCCGATCTCAGCTCCTTCCACAAGGCCACTTTTGCCCGCGACGGCCTGCATGTGGCGGTGGTCGGCGACATCGATGCGAAGACGCTGCGTAAAAAGCTCGACCAGCTGTTCGGCGATTTGCCTCATAACCAGTCGCGCGCCCCCGTCGCCGATGTCGATCCGAAGCTCGGCCAACAGGTGGCGGTCGACTACGATCTGCCGCAGACGTTGCTGCGGTTGGCTTATCCCGGGGTGAAGCGCAGCGCGCCAGATTTCTACGCCGCGGAGCTGCTGAACGAAATCCTCGGCGGCTCGCCCGTCACGTCGCGCCTGTGGCAGGAGGTGCGCGAGCGCGGCTTGACCTATGGCGCCTATTCCAGCTTGGTCGACCACCAGCATTCCAACGCGCTGCAGGTTATGACGGCGACGCGTTCGGACAGGGCGGCCGGGACGCTGAACCTGGTGCGCAAGGTGGTGAAGAAGATAGCGGAAGAAGGTCCGACCGAGGCCGAGCTCGAGGCGAGCAAGAAATATTTGATCGGCGCCTATGCCATCCGCAAACTGGGCTCCTCCATCACGATTGCAGCCACGCTCATCGAGTGGCAGCTCGACAAGCTCGGCATCGATTACATCCAGCGCCGCGCTGCCCTCATCGATCAGGTGACGTTCGACCAGGTCAAGGCAGCGGCCAAGAAGCTGCTTTCGGGCGAGCCCGCCATTATGGTTGTCGGCCGCCGGTAGGAGGCAACGGATAAGCCCCAGGACCCCATATTCGAGAACCATTTCGCGGGGAGCGAAATTCCGGTTCGGTGGGCTATAGGCGAGCGTTTCCCCGGATGTCCAAAAAAGGCGCTGTTAACAAAATTTTTTAACCCGCGACGGGTTATTCGCGAGACTGAAGGCAATAGGTGGTCGATGGGTGAATCAAACATAAGCGCGTTTCCGCTGCATCGGCGGCGGAAATTGGTTGAAGGTATCGCCCGGGTCCTGGAATCGAAGAACGGGGAGGACGCAAATGCCTTCTGGCGCAGCACCGTCAAGACAATACTCGTCCAATTGTCCGAATCAGGAGTTGCGCCGGGGCTCGCCGAACAGGAAGTTAGAACGCTTCTCCGTGCTGTCTTAGGCGATATAGTCACCCGGTCTTCGAGATTCGCACAATAGCATCGGCGTACGAGGAATGGTTGTCGCGTGGAGAACCCCGGGGGCTTCGTTAAGGTGGGATCACTGCATCCGCCAATTGTACGGTTTTCTCAATGCGGATGAAACGATCGCCGTTTCGTCGATGCGCGCCTAATGTGCTCTCGGGCTAGTAATTTGGAACTGAAGTTCATTTTCATTATAGGGTTGTGCTCGTGACTGAAGAAGGAGCGAGTCGATGGCCAATGCGACTGGACGTCCGATTTCGCCGCTGGTGTTGAGTGCGGATGAGCGTGCCTCTCTTGAGCGTCAGCTTCGCCGGCGTCGTGTGGCGCGGTCGATGGCTGAACGATGCCGGATCGTTCTTAAAAAGATATGATTCGGCCGCCACCGCGCGCAGCAGAGAACAGATCGCGCTTGTCCTCTCCGGACGTTTCTTTAGGAGGACCGATAACCGAGTTCAATTCCACAACGAGAGAAGAAGAATGAATTTCGGGCCTGTCTGTAGCACCTG
Source organism: Mesorhizobium sp. WSM2561 (assembly GCF_000513915.1). Lineage (NCBI taxonomy): Bacteria > Pseudomonadati > Pseudomonadota > Alphaproteobacteria > Hyphomicrobiales > Phyllobacteriaceae > Mesorhizobium > Mesorhizobium sp. WSM2561. The sequence continues at coordinate 25,613 of NZ_AZUX01000057.1, read as the reverse complement.
CGGCCTGCCTTTCGCGCGCGTCGAGCTTTTGCACCGAGTTTGAAGATTGCCGACTACTTGGAAAAATCGCCCCTTACGATGCCGTGGCGCTGCAACTTGTCGTAAAAGGTCTTCCGCGGAATGCCCAACGCCTCGACCGTACGCCTGACATCGCCGCCGTTGCGGCCCAGCGTCTCGCGGATGATGTCGCCCTCATAGCGCTCCAGGCGCTCGGGCAGCGGCCGAGCCGCATCAGAGGGTAGTTTCTGCATTTCTTGTGCCAGCCCGAGCACGAAACGTTCGGCAAAATGCGCCAATTCGCGCACATTGCCCGGCCAGTCATGCTCGTGCAGATAGCGGTGCAACGACGCCGGTCCGGCAGGCACCGGGCGGCGGAAGCGGGCCGCGGCACGCTCTGCGAAGTAGCCGAACAGAAGAGCAATATCGTCGCGGCGCTCGCGTAGCGGTGGAAGGGAGACGGTCACCACGTTGAGCCGGTAATAGAGATCCTCCCGGAAATTGCCGCGCTGGCGCGGGTCGCCGAGATCGACCTTGGCTGCGGCGACGACGCGCAGATCCACTGGCCTTACGTCATTGGTACCGAGCGGCATGACCTCGCGCATTTCCAGCACACGCAACATCCGCACTTGTGTCGACGCCGGCATGCTTTCGATCTCGTCGAGGAACAGCGTGCCGCCGCTTGAATGCTCGACGCGACCGATCCGCTTCTTCTGCGCGCCGGTGAAAGCGCCTGCCTCATGGCCGAACAACTCGCTTTCGATCACCGTCTCCGGCAATGTCCCGCAATTCAGCGCGACGAAATTGCCCTTGGCGCGGCGGCTCCAGCGGTGCAGCAACCCGGCCACCACCTCCTTGCCGGAGCCGGTCTCCCCGGTCACCAGCACGTCGACGTCGGTGTCTGCGATTTGCCGTAGGGTGCGGCGCAGCCTTTCCATCGCCGGCGTCTGGCCGATCAGCGGCAAGCTGTCCTGCGCCAGCTCGCCCGCCTCGCGCAGGGCCCGGTTCTCCATGGTCAGGCGGCGTTTTTCCGCTGCCCGCCGCACACTCTGGGTCAGTCCATCAGCGGCGAACGGCTTGGTGATGAAGTCGTAGACGCCGTCCTTGATCGCCTTGACTGCCATGGGGACGTCTCCGTGACCGGTGATGAGGATGACGGGGATGTCCGGATCGAGCCGCAGGATGCGGTCGAAAAGCTGCAAGCCATCGATCTCTGGCATGCGGATGTCGGACACAACCACACCGGCAAAATCGGAATCGATGCCGGCCAGGGCCTTCGATGCCATTGAAAACGCCGACACCGCGAATCCGGCAAGCTCGAGCGTCTGCGCGGTGGCTTTCAGGAGGTCACGGTCGTCATCGATCAGGACGACCAGTGCTGCGCTCTGGTGTGTCATGCTCGACTACGCTGCCTTCAAAAGATGAACGGTAAAGCATGTGCCGCTGTCGCCACTCGCGACCTCGATGCGGCCGCCATAGTCGGCGACGATGTCCTTCGAGATCACCAAGCCGAGGCCCAGGCCGGTTTCCTTCGACGTGTTGAACGGCGTGAACAGCGACTTCAGGATCGCCGGCGGAATGCCGGGCCCGTTGTCCAATACGCTGAGCGCCACGCCATCAGTCGTTTCCTCCACCGAAACCTCCACCCTAGCGTGGTCGCAGCCGTCAAGCGCTTCCAGCGCATTCTGAAAGAGATTGATTAGCACCTTGTTCGAGCCGGACCCGGTTTCCCATGACCTTGAACGGAGCGGGCGCCGGCTCGACGACAAGCGCGTCGAGCCGGCCGCCAAAACGGCTTCTTAGCAGCACTACTGCACTCTCAATGACGCCGCGCAATTCCACCGGGCCAGCGGCGGTGCGGCCCTTGCGGGCGAAGGCCTTCAAGTCCTCGGTGATCGAGCCGATGCGTTCCGTCAGCGCGGCTATGGCGCCGAGGTTCTCCTCGACCGGAGCGGTCTGTTTGCGCTCCAGGAAGGTCCGGGCATTGTCGGCATAGGCCCGGATGGTAGCAACCGGTTGGTTGATCTCATGCGCTACGCCGGCCGCGACCTGGCCAAGGATGGCCAGTCGATTTGCCTGGACCAGTTCCTGCTGCACCAGCTGGAGTTTCGCTTCCGTACTGCGGTGACCGATGATCTCTGACTGCAGCCGATCGCGGGCGCGGCTTAGATCCTGGGTGCGTTCGGCGACACGGCGTTCGAGCTCGGAGCGCGCCGCCTGTGCGGTCGCGATCCGCATTTGCGCCAATTGCCGGCGCCAGAGCAGATACGCAGCCAGGCCGAGGAGCGGAAGCACGATCCCAAGCGCGAGAAGCCGCATGCCGCGAACAGCGGCAGCGATCGGCAGTTCCGCTGGGACGAGATAGTCGAGCCGCCAGGGTGTGGTGGGGACCGGCCTCGAGAGGCGCAGATATTCCGCGTCGTTGCTGCCTGGCGTGATGACATGGACAATCGATACCTCCTGGCTCAATGTCTCGGGTCGCGTGATCGGCAAGGGCATAAGCGGCGCCTCTCCGACCTGCTCGCTGTCGCGGATCGCGGCAACGTTGGGCCCGGCAAGGGCTGCTGTCGTCATGAAGCGCCAGGATGGAATGCTGGTGACCAGCACGACACCATGTTCGTCGCTGACATAGGTCGGCCGATTCGCCTCGCGCCAGTTCGCCTCGAGCTGGTCGAATTCCATCTTGACGACGACGACGCCGAGAGGTGCTGAGGCGCTGCCGACACGCCGCGAAATGTAAAGACCGGCACGCTTGCTGACATTGCCGAGCGCGAATATTCGGCTGTTCCGGTTTGCATCGCCCTGGAGAAATAGGCGCGAAAGCCGTAGTCGCTGCCCACGAAGCTGTTCGGCTCGCGCCAGTTGCTAGACGCGGCCGCTATGCCATCGGTGCCAGCAACGTAGAGGACCGATGCCTTGGTGCCGGAGACAAGGCTTTCAAGCTTGCGGTTCAGCACATCGATCGCGACGGCATCGCGCCGTGCCAGAGCATCGTGCACCTGCTGGTCCTCCGATAACAGCAGCGGCAGTGCGCGTGGATTTTCCAAAACAGCGGTAAGCAGCGCCACTTTCAGGTTCGCATCTGTGCGCGCGTGCGCCGCCAGCGCCTTGAGTTCAATGTCCCGAGCGTAGAGGCCGGAGCTATGGAGCGCCGAGGCAATGATCGCGACCCCTATTGCTGCGAACCCAAACCAGGCTCGGACCGCACGCCTGCCGAGTTGCTCGGGCGTGGAAGGCAGGTCGGAGGCGGGGCGCTGGAGCATCGTTCATTTGTGCATGATTTCGCACAACGGGCAATCATGTTTGTGCGGGCAACCGCACTTTTTGCCCAGAGGCAAGCGGCGTGAATTGATGATTACGCGCTAAAGATCAGGACTTATCGACAACAGGCTGCGTCTGGCACGCCAGTTGCGAACTCAGATTCAGCAGCCGCGAGGCTGTTGAAGCTTAGTCCCGGGAGGTCGGGTCTCCCGATCGGGGCGCAACGGAGGATATCATGCAGACAACGATCGCTGCCGCCGAGCCGCGCGGCAAGGTTCCCTTCTATCGGCATCTCTATGTGCAGGTCCTGGTGGCGATCGCCGCCGGGGTGCTGCTTGGACATTTCTATCCGGAGACAGGTGCCGCGATGAAGCCGTTCGGCGACGCCTTCATCAAACTGGTGAAGATGATCATCGCGCCGGTGATCTTCCTGACGGTGGCGACCGGCATTGCCGGCGTATCCGACCTGCAGAAAGTCGGCCGTGTCGCCGGTAAAGCGATGATCTATTTCCTGGTGTTCTCGACGCTGGCGCTGGTTATCGGCCTCATCGTCTCGAACGTTGTCCAGCCCGGCGCCGGCATGCACATCAATCCGGCCACACTCGACGCATCGAAGGTGATGACCTTTACCGAAAAAGCGCATGACACCACCATCGTCGGCTTTCTGATGAACATCATTCCCGATACGATCACCGGCGCCTTCGTGCAGGGCGATGTATTGCAGGTGCTGTTCTTTTCGGTGCTGTTCGGCATTGCGATGGGGCTGGTCGGCGACAGCGGCCGTGCCGTCGTCGATTTCCTGCAGGCACTGACCGCGCCGATTTTCCGCCTTGTCGCCATCCTCATGAAGGCCGCACCCATAGGCGCCTTCGGCGCCATGGCCTTCACCATCGGCAAATACGGCATCGGCTCGATGGCCAATCTCGCCATGCTGATCGGCACGTTCTATGCGACCTCGCTGCTATTCGTACTAGTGGTGCTCGGCGCGGTCGCCCGCTACAACGGCTTCTCGATCCTGGCGTTGATCCGCTACATCAAGGAAGAGTTGCTCCTGGTTCTCGGCACCTCGTCTTCAGAGGCGGCGCTCCCCGGCCTCATGGTCAAGATGGAGCGCGCCGGCTGCAAGCGCTCGGTCGTCGGCCTGGTCATCCCGACCGGCTATTCCTTCAACCTCGACGGCACCAACATCTACATGACGCTGGCGGCATTGTTCATCGCACAGGCGACTGACACGCCGCTCACTCTCGGGGATCAGATCCTGCTTTTGCTCGTCGCCATGCTCAGCTCCAAGGGTGCCGCCGGCATCACCGGCGCCGGCTTCATCACGCTGGCGGCGACGCTGTCGGTCGTGCCCTCCGTGCCGGTTGCCGGCATGGCGCTGATCCTCGGCGTCGACCGCTTCATGTCGGAGTGCCGGGCGCTGACCAACCTCGTCGGCAATGCGGTAGCGACGATTGTGGTGGCGCGCTGGGAAAAGGAGCTCGATCAGGCGAAGCTCGCCGCCGCTATGGCCGGTGAATTGCCAGACGAGGCAGATCTGTCGCTGCAAGTCGAGGATGTCTCCATCTCGCCCAAGCATCGACCACGGTGCTGGGGCAACGAGATGTATGAAAGCAAACCTCATTGAGACGGTTCAGCCCGGGCCGGTTTTGCTCCGGGCCGGGCTTGTCACCCACTCGCCGCCATCGCAACGCCGGGCGGCGGAACTGCTGGCCGTAATCCCCCGGCGATCTTTGCACCTCATCGCCCCGAGGAGGGGACCTGTGACGTCGAGGAATGACGCTCAGTTTGCCAATCACTATAAAATCGCGTCGGCCGGCGCCGGGAGCCAAGCACAATCTCTTCGATGGGAGCTCGGATGGCTTGTAGGATCATCCGGCAGAATTCTCTTTAAGCCTCTTGAGCACAAATCGCTTGCTTTCGAGAACGCTCTCTTCAAGCGACCTCGCATTCGCCAGATGCGCGGCGATGGCGCTGGCCAGCATGCAGCCGGTCCCGCGCATTGTTCCGGCAAGACGGGGTGTGTCGAAGCGAATGGGTTCCTGATTGTAGGTCAACAGGATATCGGTGGATCGCGGTCCGGTCGCATGGCCACCTTTGAGCAACAGCGCCTGCGGCCCGCACGCGAGCAATCTTTTTCCCTGCCGGAGCGTGTCATCATCGTCCGCTGCCAGTTCCGCACCGACAAGGACCGCCAGTTCGATGAGGTTTGGAGTTACGAGATGGCAAAGCGGCATGAGATCACGCTTCATGACGCCGATCGCATTCGCCTCCAGGAGCGGCCTGCCCGAAGAGGAAGCCAGCACCGGGTCGAGTACTGCCGGTATCCGTGGATATTCGCTGAGCACGGCCGCAACCGCAACAATGACCCGCGCGGTTGAGAGCATGCCGATCTTGATGGCCAACACCTTGTTGGCCCGCAGTGCTGCGCGCATCTGGTCGGCGACAAGGCCGGGCTGCAGATGATGGATTGCGATGACCGCATCGTGTCTCTGCACCGTCACCGCAGTGACGGCAAGGCAGGTGCGCACACCGATGGCAGAGATCGTCTCGATGTCGCGTGCAACGCCGGCACCGCCGCTGGAGTCCGATCCACCGACGACAAGCACATGTGGCTCTTGTCTCAGCGCCACCGGTTGGTCTTCTCGATCCATTCTTGCGTGCGCGCTTCGGGATCGGCATTCAGGCTGATATCGGTAACCACAGCCGCGCTGTCGGCGCCAGCCTCAAAGACACCGTCGAGCCGGTCAGGGCTGAGCCCGCCGATGGCAACCAGCGGGATCGGCGCAACCCTGTCTTTCCACGCGCTGATCCGTTCGAGCCCTTGCGGCGCCCATTTCATCTTCTTGAGGCTAGTCGGATAAATGGGCCCCAGCGCCACGTAGTCCGGATCGGCCGCGAGCGCCGTTTCCAGTTCGGCGTGATCGTGGGTCGAAAGCCCGAGCTTCAATCCGGCGTATTTAATCGCCAGCAGATCGGCCGCAGCTAGATCCTCTTGACCGAGATGGACGAAGTCGCAGCCATTCCTCAATGGCGAGCCGCCAATAGTCGTTGATGATCAGTTGACAACCATGGGCCGTGCAGACGTCGATCGCGCGGCGGATTTCCATCTGCAGCATGGGCTCGTCCCTGTCCTTGATGCGCAACTGCACCAGCTTAACGCCAAGCGGGACGAGCCGTTCGATCCAGGCAGCGCTGTCGACGATCAGGTAGAAGGGGTCGAGCTTCATGAAAAAACCGCCCTGCCAAATGTCGGTGTCGACGGTATGGCGACATCGCGCGGTTCGAGCATTCCCGAGCAGAAAGCTTCACGGCCGGCATCGACCGCCTTGCCGAACGCGCGCGCCATGCCGATCGGATCGGCTGCCTTGGCAACCGCCGTATTCAGGAGCACGGCGTCGAAGCCGAGTTCCATGACGGTCGCCGCGTGCGATGGTCGTCCAAGCCCCGCATCGACGATCAGCGGGACGCCGGGAAAATGTCCGCGCATCGAGCGCAGCCCCGGGATGTTGACCGGGCCGAGCGCGGAACCGATCGGCGCGAACCATGGCATTAAGAACTTGCAGCCCGCGTCCAGAAGCCGTTCCGCAACGACAAGATCGTCGGTGGTGTAGGGGAGGACCGCAAAACCGTCTTCGCACAGGATTTGGGCGGCTTCGACCAGGCCAAACACGTCCGGCTGGAGGGTATCATGGTTGCCGATCACTTCGAGCTTGATCCAGTCTGTGCCGAAGACTTCGCGCGCCATTTTCGCGGTCGTGACCGCCTCCTTGACGGAATGGCAGCCGGCAGTGTTGGGTAGGACGTGGACGCCGAGCGAGCGGATCAACGACCAGAACTTCTCGCCAGCCTTGCCGCCTGCCATTTCACGCCGCAAGGAGACGGTCACCACCGACGTCCCGGACGCCTTGACAGCATCGGCAAGGATGGCTGGTGAAGGATATTGGGCGGTGCCGAGAAGCAGGCGTGAGGGAAGCGTCGTTCCAAAAAGATCGAACATGGTCCTACCCACCCTGCATGGGTGACAGGATCTCGATCCGGTCGCCTTCGCTCAACAGGAATTCTGCCCGGTTTGCTTTGTGCACAAGGTCGCTGTTGACAGCCGTTGCCAGCCAATCGCCCTCATAGTCGAGCGCGGCAAGCAGCGCCGCCAGTGTCGTGGCGTCATTCTCAAGCGCTTCGCCGTTGACGATCAGTTGCATGAGCAAGTTCCTCGAATTTGGCATGATCGAAGACAAGAGCGGCGGCCAGCCGCGCCATGGCGGGCGCAAGAAGGAAACCATGGCGGTAGAGCCCGTTGATGGCGACGCCATTTCCACGTGCTTCGACACGCGGCAGATTGTCGGCAAAGGCCGGGCGAATACCGGCGCCGGTCTCGATGATGCCGGCCTCACCGAAGGCCGGGTGGAGCGCGCAGGCAGCGCTGAGAAGTTCCATCATCGAACGGACCGCGACCGGACCACAGTCATCGCTCTCGATCATCGTGGCGCCGGCCATGAAACGGTGATCGCTGCGCGGCACCACGTAGAGCGGAAAGCGCGGATGAAGCAGCCGCACCGGGCGCGACAGCGAGATTTCGGGCGTGCGCAGGATAAGCATTTCGCCGCGAACCCCGCGCAGCCTCTCATTACCCGCTGCCATTCCTATGCAGTCGATCTGGCGTTCAAACCCGGAAAGCTGCCGGGCGTCCGTGGCAAAGCGGAAGTCGACGCCCATGGCGGCGAGCTTTTCGTGAAGCGCTGCCATCGCCTGGCGCGGGTCGAGATGCGCCTCGCCGGGGAAGAACAGCCCGCGCCGGAAACGGCCGGCGAGATCGGGCTCCAGCCGCGCGATTTCCTCTTCATCGATCCAGCAATGGCCTGAGGTGCGGCTTGCGAAACGGTCAAGCTCGCCCGCATCCCGCGGCGTTGCAACAACGAGCGTTCCGGCCCGCGTCACCTGGCCGGGCAGCGCCGCATCCCACCAGTCGGCGGCGCCGCGTCCGAGGTCCAGCACAGGCTGCTCGGCGCTTTCGCGTTCGCACCAGGGCGCTAGCATGCCGCCGGCAAACCACGATGCGCCGCCGAGACCACACCCGATTTCGGCCACGGTGACCGCTGCGCCGCGAGCGGCAAGTTCGAAGGCAGCTGTGAGGCCAGCGACGCCGGCCCCTTTGACCAGCACCCTCATGACGGCTCCGGCACCTTGGGCGTGGTGTCACTCACCGGCATATAGAGGTCGCCGCCCGCGCGATATTTTTCCGCCATCGCCGCCATTCCCTCCTTCTGTGCTTCGGCGCGGATGTCATGGGAGATGCGCATCGAGCAGAATTTCGGCCCGCACATGGAACAGAAATGCGCCAGCTTGTGCGCCTCCTTCGGCAAGGTCTCGTCGTGGAACGAGCGCGCCGTTTCAGGGTCGAGCGAGAGGTTGAACTGGTCTTCCCAACGGAACTCGAACCGGGCCCGTGACAGCGCATCGTCGCGGATTTTCGCCGCCGGATGGCCCTTAGCGAGGTCGGCGGCGTGCGCGGCTATTTTGTAGGTTATCACACCGGTCTTGACGTCGTTGCGATCCGGCAGACCGAGATGCTCCTTCGGCGTCACATAGCAGAGCATGGCGGTGCCGAACCAGCCGATCATGGCAGCACCGATTCCGCTGGTGATGTGGTCGTAGCCGGGCGCAATATCGGTCGTCAGCGGTCCAAGCGTGTAGAAGGGTGCCTCACCGCAGATGGCGAGCTGCTTGTCCATGTTCTCCTTGATCTTGTGCATGGGGACATGCCCAGGCCCCTCGATCATGACTTGGCAATCCTTCGCCCAGGCGATTTTTGTCAGCTCGCCGAGCGTTTCCAATTCGGCGAATTGCGCCGCGTCGTTGGCGTCGGCGATCGAGCCGGGGCGTAGGCCATCACCCAGCGAGAAGGACACATCATAGGCGCGGCAGATGTCGCAGATCTCCGCGAAATGCTCGTAGAGGAAGCTTTCCCGATGATGGTGCAGGCACCATTTCGCCATAATCGAGCCGCCTCTGCTGACAATCCCGGTGACGCGCTCGACCGTCAGCGGAATGTAATGCAGCCGGACGCCGGCGTGGATGGTGAAATAGTCAACGCCCTGCTCGGCCTGCTCGATCAGCGTATCGCGATAGACCTCCCAGTTGAGGTCCTCGGCGATGCCGGCGACCTTCTCCAGCGCCTGATAGAGCGGCACCGTCCCGATCGGCACCGGCGAATTGCGTATGATCCATTCGCGGATGTTGTGGATGTTGCGGCCGGTCGACAGATCCATCACCGTGTCGGCGCCCCAGCGGATCGCCCAGACCATCTTTTCGACCTCTTCGGCCATGGACGAGGTGACGGCGGAATTGCCGATATTGGCGTTGATCTTGACCAGGAAATTGCGGCCGATGATCATCGGCTCACTTTCGGGGTGGTTGATGTTGGCGGGGATGATTGCGCGCCCCCGCGCCACCTCTTCACGCACGAACTCCGGCGTGACGAAATCCGGGATCGAGGCACCGAAGGCCTCGCCCTCCCGCTGCAGCTTGCCTTGCAGGATCTCGCGTCCAAGGTTCTCGCGAATGGCGACGAATTCCATTTCGGGGGTGATGATCCCGGCGCGGGCATAGGCAAGCTGTGTCACCGCCTTGCCGGCCCGGGCCCTCCGCGGAGGGTTGCGGACTCGAAATTCCGGCGTCAGGCGCTCGCCCGCCGCAAATCCATTGTCCTCCGGCCTGACGTGGCGGCCGTCGTAGAATTCGACATCGCCACGTGCCGTGATCCAGTCCTGGCGCAGCCGGGCAAGGCCGGTCTCGATGCTGGTCTCGATAGTGGGGTCGGTATAAGGGCCGGACGGATCGTAAACCGTGACCGGCGGCTCACCGGCGGTCGGGTGAACGGCGATCTCGCGCATCGGCACCCTGATCTGCGGGTGGATGGCGCCGGGCTTGTAGGTTTTCCGCGAGGCGGGCAGCGGTGCCGTCGACACGGCGGGGGTCAAGGCATTCATTTGAGGCTCCTTTGCTCATTTGCATTGGAGACCCAGTTCTGTGCCGGAAGGATGAAAAGACGCCTTGGGCGACCTGCTCGAAACAGGTTTTCGGGCATGAATTCCCGCAAAGCGCTTGCACCGTCCCTACGCCAGTGTGAACTGGATCAGGTTCAACGGGTCACTGCGCCGCGAAGCCAGCAGTATCTCAGCCCCTTGCCGGGACTCCCCTGGTGAATGCCTCGATTGGACCGGGCCGGCGCCCTTTTGTCAAGCGCCGATGCGCTGGCGTTTGCCGCCACGGCCAATTTGCTGTTGCCCACGGCGGTGGCATCGATCGCCGACGAGGACCGCCTGGCGGCCGATTGCGTCGCCATATTGCTCAGTCGCATAATCGAGTCGCCTGAGCGGGTTTCCGGCCTCCGCGCCGATGCTTTCATTGGTAGAGGCCCGGCACTGAATTGAAGCGGCTCGGCAGCTATCCTAAGCAACACATTTCAACACTTGGCTGCGGGCGCGCCATAGAGCAAATCAGAAATTCCGGCTGCACCGAACAGCCGCAATCATGCCCCCAACCGGGCTTCCCCATAATTATCGTTCCCAGTCGGCTCCTGCTCGGCCGTAATCCGAGATTTGACAGGGCGGCCCGCGTGGATGGGTATTTCCGCCCTGGTGCCATCGGGGAAGATCGCGACGATCTTAAGTTCGCCGCCGAGGCTGCGGACGTAGCGTTCCATGGTCCTTATCTGAACAGTTTCCGGGTGATGCTCGACGCGAGAAATCTCGGCCTGCTTCATTCCGGATTTTTCGGCAAGCCGGGCCTGCGTGGTGTCCATAGCCTTTCGCAGTTCGGCGAGATGGACACGGTGAATGATGGCGGCGGCGCCGCTTTCGGCCTTCGCGAGGCGATCCTTTGGTAAGCGATCGATCCACTCGCGAGCATTAGGAGCTTCGGACTTCTTGAACTTGGTCATTGTCTCATTCCTCTGCCTCAAGCCACTCATCAAAACGCTTGTCCGCTGTCGCGATGAGGGATTTGTAGAACTGCCTGCTGGCTGTGCCTTCCTTGTTGCCACCAACGAGGATAACGGCGCGTCGTTCCGGATCAAAAGCAAAGGCGAACCGCCATGCGCCACCAGTGGCGAACCGAATTTCCTTCATGTTTCGATGCTTGGAGCCGTTCAGCGTGTCGGCCAAAGGGCGCCCAAGCTGGGGACCGATTCCCTCAAGCGCTATGACCACCTCAGCCAGCTTATTCCGCCGGAAGCCTTGCACGCTCTTCAGCGAATTTCGGAAGCTCAACAACTGTCCACCCCATGGGCCATGATATAGGCTAGAGCCGATATTTCGTCAATCAGAAAGACCGTCCCGCGGCAGGGCTCGGATGCTCCTGCTGGTACGAAATCGCAGTTTCGCGGCATCAGGCCGTTTGAGCGTTGAGGTGGTGCGCCTTCCAGGCTTCACGCTCGGGCGGCTCAATATGGAGCCGGGCTGCAAAATGGTCCGAATGCGTGAAGCCGGTCGTCAAGACCGATAGCTGCCAGGTGTCGCATGTCGGCTACGTCGTGTCCGGCACCATCACCGTCAATTGGATGATGGAACCCACAAAAAAAGTTCGGGCCAGGCACGTCTTATACGATTCCGCCCGGTCATGACGCCTGGGTGGAAGGCAACGAGCGCTTCACATGCATCGAGTCATGAGCGCCGAGCAATATGCCAAACCATCGTAGGACACTTCAGGGTTTCTATGACAGCTTTACCGGAGCAGTGTCGATCAGCAACGATGCGTGCCTCAACGCCAGCCGCCTAAGACCTAGTCATGCTGACGGTCATGCTCACGCCCGTACGCCCGATGTCGCCGACGAGACGCCGACCTCTTCCGCCCTGACCGGCTTCGATGAAGAGCGTCTGCTCACCTGGATCCGCCTTCTGGACGCCGCGGCCGAGAAGGGCGACTGGCGCGAAGTGGCGAAGATCGTTCTGCACATCGATCCTGAGAAGGAACCGGAACGAGCGTTCAGGGCGAGGCAAACGCATCTTGCGCGCGCCGGGAGTATAACCACCGATCGCTCCAGAATCTCCTGGCCGGCGGCATCTCACAGCCGAATGGCGATGGCGAGATAGCGCGGCCTGCTCATCGAGTGACACAAGATTTCGCAGGCCGAGCCATACACCGGCTCAGTGTGGCCGGCGCGGCGCGACCTTGCACCTTGTGAGCCGGAAGGGCAAATCACGCCTTTCGGCGCCCTTCGGCAGCTTGGCCAACCTCGCGGTGTGCCGGGGGCATTCTTGGCTGGTTGTTCGTATCGTCGCGTCGCCACCGCCTTCCACCTTGGCCCGCTCTATGTGTCGCGGGGTCAAAGGGACGAAATAGCGGCGGAGCACCTTGTCCAGCTTGTAGAGAACGGGGTGGAGGAAAGCCGTACTCTGGAATTCAAGACGCGCTATGGCCAGCCCAATGGGCGATCACGGTCTTTCAATGAGGAGCAGAAGCGCGAACTGCTGGCAGACGTCTCCTCATTCACAAACATAGGAGGAGGTGATCTTCTGTTTGGCATCACCGAGGAAATGGTCGGATTAGATATTGGAACCGGACAAAGAGAAGCTGAAGCTCGAAAGCATGAGCGAGATGCAAGCTTGAATTCCCCCGCGGGGGGCGCCTGATCGGTTGCGACCGACCAGGCGGTGGCGATTCCGCGCATTCGAGGTCGCCTACTGCTTTCGCGGGCTGCTTCAAAATCATCGCTGCAGAACAAGTTCCAAGCGCAGATCGCAAGTCTTTTTAGGTCTGGTTTGTATAGGCTGCCGCGATCAAGCCTTTTTTGTTGCACTACCTTTGTTCGTACATTGTTTATTCGCTCCCGAATTTTTGAAGCGGAAATAATGATGCCGGCAACCAAAATATTGTGGGGTCAGATCGTGGCTGTTTTGACCATCGTGCTTACGACCACGTGGGGAGCAACGCAATGGACGGCCTGGCGACTGGGTTACCAAGAGCAACTTGGGTCGCCCTGGTTCGAACTCGTCGACCAATCGATCTATCCGCCACCGGCATTCTTCTGGTGGTGGTTCTTCTACGACGCCTATGCACCTACAGTCTTTGTTGAAGGCGCGGTCATCGCGGCCAGCGGCAGTTTCATCGCGATTGTTGTCGCTATCGGCATGTCAATATGGCGAGCGCGGGAGGCCAAATACGTGGCAACCTACGGCTCGGCGCGCTGGGCTGTGCGAAAGGAGATCGAAGCCGAAGGCTTGCTCGGCGCCAATGGTGTGGTTCTGGGCAAGCTGGATTGCGACTACCTTCGCCACGACGGTCCCGAACATGTCTTGTGCTTCGCGCCGACCCGAAGCGGCAAGGGCGTTGGGCTCGTCGTGCCATCCCTGTTGACTTGGCCGGGAAGCGCAATCGTTCACGACATCAAGGGTGAGAATTGGGGACTGACCGCTGGCTGGCGAGCACGTTTCGGCCGTGTGCTGCTGTTCGACCCAACCAATGCTGCGTCAGCCGCCTACAACCCGCTGGTGGAAGTCCGGCGTGGCGCGTGGGAGGTGCGAGACGTCCAGAACGTCGCTGACGTGCTGGTCGACCCAGAGGGGTCTCTGGAACGCAGGAATCATTGGGAAAAGACCAGCCACGCGCTGCTAGTCGGCGCCATCCTGCATGTCCTCTACGCCGAAAATGACAAGACGCTCGCCGGTGTTGCCAAGTTTCTCTCCGACCCGCAGCGGCCGATCGAGACTACCTTGCGAACCATGATGCTGACCAAGCACCTCGGCGATGCCGGTCCGCACCCCGTCGTGGCATCGGCAGCACGTGAATTGCTCAACAAGTCGGAGAATGAGCGCTCTGGAGTGCTGTCGACCGCGATGAGTTTCCTGGGGCTTTACCGCGATCCGGTTGTGGCCCAGGTGACGTCTCGTTGCGATTGGCGCATTGCCGATCTGGTTGAGAACGCGCAACCCACGACGCTCTATCTGGTCGTACCGCCATCGGACATCAGCCGCACCAAGCCGCTTGTCCGGCTTATCCTCAATCAGATCGGCCGCAGGCTGACGGAAGATCTGCATGCGAAGGATCGCCGGCATCGCTTGCTTCTGATGCTCGACGAATTCCCGGCGCTTGGCCGGCTTGATTTCTTCGAGTCGGCGCTCGCCTTCATGGCCGGTTATGGCATCAAGTCGTTCCTCATTTCCCAGTCGCTCAACCAGATCGAAAAAGCCTACGGGCCGAACAATTCCATCCTCGACAACTGCCATGTGCGTGTGAGTTTCGCGACCAACGATGAGCGGACCGCCAAGCGCGTCTCCGACTCTCTGGGAACGGCAACTGAAATGCGGGCGATGAAGAACTATGCCGGGCATCGTCTGTCGCCGTGGCTTGGGCATCTCATGGTCTCGCGACAGGAGACCGCCCGCGCGCTGATGACCCCCGGCGAGATCATGCAGTTGCCACCAACCGATGCCATTGTGATGGTCTCTGGACTGCCCCCGATCCGGGCGAAAAAGGCGCGCTATTTCGCAGATCCGCAGCTTACCGAGCGCGTCCTGCCTCCGCCCACGCCGGCAACCAACAACGCACTGCCGCGCCCTGATGACTGGACTGGTTTGTCGGTTGCCAAGGTGCAGCCGGCGCAGGCAACGCGCGCATTGTATTGCCGGCAAGACAGTGACCCTGACAATTGCGGTATCCGCCGCCAGCCAGAACTACCCGAGCACGAGGATATCGCGCCGGAGCCCACGCTGGCGCACAGTGATGAATTCGACCTTGATTGCGACGAATCCGATGATGAGGCCGCCCGCCGGCGTTCGGTCGACCAGACGATGCGGCGCACCGCGCGACAGGCCGCACTCGATCCCAAAGATGGAATCGAACTTTGACCTCCGTGAAAAAGCGCCGCCTGTCTGCTTATCTGGAACCGGAGGTCATGAATGCGCTTGCCGACTACGCCGCCAAGAGAGATGTGTCGCTGTCGCTGATCGCCGAGGCAGCTATCGCTTCTTTTTTGTCTCCGGATGCTGAGGAGCGCAAAGAGGCGGCAATCACAAGGCGGCGCGACCAGATCGACCGGCGCGTTCAGCGCGTCGAACGCGATCTCGGTATCTCGATCGAGACGCTGGCGTTGTTCGTGCGCTTCTGGCTCACCTCAACTCCGGCCTTACCTGACGCCGCTCAGCCTGAAGCGCGCGCGAAAGGTCGGCAGCGCTATGACGCTTTCGTCGATGCGCTCGGGCGCAGGTTGAGCAAGGGGCCAAAGCTCAGCCAAGAAATTGCCGAGGACATTGCGCCTCCAGCATCGACGGACACGGCTGAGTCGCATCCGGGCTAGTGGGCCGAGGCGGTCAGCTCGTCTGCACCGCATTTTGCAAGTCTCTGCACGTCGCGTTGCTGCTGGCCGTTTTCCTTGTTGCAACGCTCACATTCCTGCTTCTTCTAATCATCCCCGTCAGCGGTGCGAAACAAATCGCCCGAGAAAATGGGGATCATCGTGGCAGACAATCAAAATGCCGGCAGGGAAGCAGTGTCGCGTGGGGCGCGCATGCTGCGCACAGCGCTCGGCCCGGCTATAGCCGGGTTTCTTGAAGATCCCTCGATCGTCGAGGTTATGCTGAACCCAGACGGCCGCCTGTGGGTCGACCGGCTGAAAGAAGGCCTGTCACCCGCCGACGAGATGCTGATGCCGGCAGATGGCGAGCGGATCATCCGGCTCGTTGCGCATCACGTCGGCGCCGAAGTACATCCAGGCGCTCCGCGTGTCTCGGCCGAACTACCTGAAACGGGTGAACGGTTTGAAGGCCTGTTGCCACCGGTTGTAGCCGGCCCCGCTTTTGCCATTCGCAAGCCCGCCGTCGCCGTGTTCACGCTCCAGGATTACGTAGGCGCCGGCGTAATGACTGATGCGCAGGCCGACGTGCTGCGGCTCGCCATTGAAAAGCGTAAGAACGTATTGGTCGCCGGTGGCACGTCGACGGGCAAGACGACGCTGGTCAACGCGCTGCTAGCAGAGGTGGCGAAGACCTCAGATCGGATCGTGCTGATCGAGGATACGCGCGAGCTGCAGTGTGCTGCGCCCAATCTTGTCGCTCTGCGGACCAAGGAGGGCGTCGCCTCGCTCTCCGATCTGGTCAAGTCGTCGCTGCGGCTTCGCCCCGACCGCATCCCGATCGGTGAAGTACGCGGAGCGGAAGCACTCGATCTCTTGAAAGCCTGGGGCACCGGCCATCCCGGTGGCATCGGTACCATCCATGCGAGCACCGCACTCGGCGCGCTGCGCCGACTCGAGCGACTCGTACAGGAGGCCGTTGTCACGGTTCCTCGCGCTTTGATCGCCGAGACGATTGATCTCGTTGCTGTGCTCGCAGGACGCGGTTCAGCCCGTCGCCTCATCGAGATCGCGCTCGTTGACGGGCTCGATCCCGTCACCGGCGACTACCGCATCCTCGAAGCCAAAATCGAGACCAATCCAACCGTGAATCCCGAGTCATCCATGGAGCTTCAGAATGACCCCGATCCGCTTCACTTCATCGTCTATCCCTAAGCTTGGCGCGGTCCTCCCGCGCGCCGCCACGGCTACCGCGATCGGGGCCATGATGGTTGTCCCTGTTCATGCGGCAGGTTCTTCCATGCCGTGGGAGCAACCGCTTCAACAAATCCTCGAATCGATCGAAGGACCGGTCGCCAAGATCGTCGCCGTGATTATCATCATCGTCACCGGCCTGTCGCTCGCCTTCGGCGACACTTCGGGCGGATTCCGCCGTCTGATCCAGATCGTGTTCGGCCTGTCCATCGCCTTCGCGGCGAGTTCGTTCTTCCTGTCGTTCTTCTCGTTCGGCGGTGGAGCGCAGATCTGATGGAAGAGGATGTCCGCGGCTTCTTCGCACCAGTCCACCGGGCACTCACCGAACCGATTCTGCTCGGCGGCGCACCGCGCGCGGTGGCTATTGTCAACGGCACGCTGGCCGGCGCGGTCGGTCTTGGGCTGCGACTCTGGTTCGCCGGCATCGTGATCTGGGCCATCGGTCATTTCGCGGCCGTGCTGGCAGCCAAGCGCGACGCCCAGTTCGTCGAGGTGGTTCGCCGGCACCTGCGCTATCCCGCGCATTTCGGCTGCTGAGAGGTTTTCTCGATGATGAACCTCACCGAATACCGCCAACGCTCGCAAAACCTAGCCGACTATCTGCCCTGGGCCGCATTGGTAGCCCCGGGCATCGTGCTCAACAAGGACGGCTCGTTCCAGCGAACCGCGCGGTTTCGCGGCCCCGATCTTGACAGTGCAACGCCGGCCGAACTGGTCGGCTCGACGACGCGGCTCAACAATGCGCTGCGCCGTCTCGGCTCCGGCTGGGCGATCTTCGTCGAAGCCGCCCGACTTGCAGCGCAGGACTATCCGGCAGGGCTTTTTCCTGACAGCGCGTCAGCGTTGGTCGACCTTGAACGCCGCGAACAGTTCGAGGGTGGATCCCACCGTGGATCACCCGGGGAGGGCGGTGGCGAGTCCCATGCTGAGCTCTTCGAAAGTAGTTATTTTCTGACCTTTGTCTGGCTGCCACCGGCCGAGGAAGCATCCCGGATGGAAAGCTGGCTCTACGAAGGCCGCGAAAAGCGCGGCGTAGACCCCGCGGAGCTTTTGAAGAGTTTTGTCGACCGCACCGACCGTGTGCTCAATCTGATCGAAGGGTTCGTTCCCGAAGTCGACTGGCTCGATGATACCGAGACGCTGACCTATCTGCACTCGACGATTTCGACCAGGCGCCATCGCGTCCGCGTTCCCGAGACGCCGATGCATCTCGATGCATTGCTGGTCGATCAACCGGTCGCCGGCGGGCTGGAGCCGCGGCTCGGCGAGTCCCATCTGCGAACGCTCACAATCATAGGCTTCCCGACCGCGACCTTTCCTGGGATTCTCGATGAACTCAACCGACTTGCCTTCCCATACCGCTGGTCGACGCGGGCAATCATGCTCGACAAGACCGACGCGACCCGCCTGCTGACAAAGATCCGCCGGCAGTGGTTCGCCAAAAGGAAGTCCGTCGCGGCGATCCTCAAGGAGGTGATGACCAATGAGGCGTCGGTCCTCGTCGACACGGATGCCGCCAACAAGGCAGTCGACGCGGACGCAGCACTTCAGGAACTCGGCTCTGACCAGATCGGCGAGGCCTACGTCACCGCGACGGTGACGGTGTGGGATCTCGATCCGTCAATTGCTGACGAAAAACTGCGCCTGATGGAAAAGATCATCCAGTCACGCGACTTCACGGCAATCGTCGAGCGTGTCAACGCCGTCGAGGCCTGGCTCGGCAGTATCCCGGGCCACGTCTATGCCAATGTCCGCCAGGCACCGCTATCGACGCTAAACCTCGCCCATATGATCCCGCTTTCGGCGGTGTGGGCAGGTCCGGCGGGTGATGAGCATTTTGGCGCGCCGCCATTGTTATTCGCCAGGACGGAAGGCTCAACGCCGTTCCGGTTCAGCCTTCATGTCGGCGACGTTGGACACACGCTTGTTGTCGGCCCGACCGGAGCTGGCAAATCGGTCCTGCTCGCACTGATGGCGCTGCAGTTTCGGCGTTACCCAGACAATCAGGTCTTTGCCTTTGATTTCGGCGGATCGATCCGTGCGGCCGTGCTCGCCATGGGCGGCGATTGGCAGAATCTCGGCAGCAGTGCATCGAGCGGGCAGGGCCCGGACGATCCGCTTGCGCTGCTCAAATTGGCTGATCTGCCCGACGACCTCGGCGACGTCTCGCTGCAACCTTTGGCCGGCATCCATCACATGCCCGAACGGGCCTGGGCGGCCGACTGGCTCGTCGACATTCTCCTGCGCGAAGGCGTACCCGTGACGCCGCAGGTAAGGGAATATCTGTGGTCGGCGCTGACATCGCTCGCCAGTGCGCCGCTCCAGGAGCGGACACTCACTGGCCTGTCGGTGCTGCTGCAATCCGCGCCATTGAAGCAGGCGCTGCGGCCCTACTGTATCGGCGGCCCGTTTGGCCGGTTGCTCGACGCCGAACACGAGCGTCTCGGTGAAGCATCCGTTCAGGCGTTCGAGACCGAAGGGCTGATTGGCACCGGTGCTGCGCCCGCTGTGCTCGCCTATCTGTTCCACCGCATCGAGCAGAGGATGGACGGCAGGCCAACACTGCTGATCATCGACGAAGGCTGGCTGGCGCTCGACGACGGCGGTTTTGCCGATCAATTACGCGAATGGCTGAAGACGTTGAGGAAGAAGAACGCCTCCGTCGTCTTCGCTACGCAGTCGCTCTCCGACATCGCCGGATCGCCAATCGCGCCTGCCATCGTCGAAAGCTGCCCGACGCGGCTGTTTCTGCCGAACGAGCGCGCCATCGAGCCGCAGATCACCGACATCTATCGCCGCTTTGGATTGAACGACCGCCAGATCGAGATCGTCGCCCGAGGGACTCCG
The DNA here is from genome assembly GCF_000513915.1 of Mesorhizobium sp. WSM2561. Taxonomy (NCBI): domain Bacteria; kingdom Pseudomonadati; phylum Pseudomonadota; class Alphaproteobacteria; order Hyphomicrobiales; family Phyllobacteriaceae; genus Mesorhizobium; species Mesorhizobium sp. WSM2561. Next base: position 5,965 of record NZ_AZUX01000057.1, on the reverse strand, counting down.
AAGCGCGACTACTACTGCCAGTCCCGGCGCGGCAACCGGCTGTTCGAGCTCGGCCTCGGTCCGATCGCCCTCGCGCTTTGCGCCGCCTCGTCAAAGGCTGATCAGGCCTCAATTGAGCGGATCATCGCGGAGAGCGGCCCTGCCAGTTTTCTCGAGGCCTGGCTTGCCGATCGCGGTCTCTCCTGGGCCGCTGACCTCGTTCCCCACCTCACCAACATCGTCGACCAATCCGCAAAGGAGGTTTCGTCATGAATTTTGTCCCCAACCGTCTCCGCGTCCGGCATCTGGCTGCTGCTGGTGTTGTCGCCGTCGGCGCGGCCCTGTCCTGCGGCCCGGCGTCGGCACTGATCGTCTTCGATCCCAGGAATTATGCGGAGAACGTACTCTCGGCCGCGCGCGCGCTGGAGCAGATCAGGAACCAGATCGCCTCCCTGCAGAACGAGGCGCAGATGCTGATCAATCAGGGGAAAAACCTTACCTCGCTGCCGACATCGCTGCTTGGCCAGATCGAGGACAATTTCTCTGAGATGAAGAGCCTGCTCGGCGAGGCCGACAAGCTTGCCTACAGGGTCCAGGACATCGAGAGCCAGTTCAAGTCGACCTACGGGAATTTCGGCTCGGATCTCTCCAGCCGGCAGCTTGTCGATGATGCGCGTGAACGCTGGCAAACTTCGGTTGCTTCATTCGAGCATTCGTTGAAGGCCGGAGCTGTCGCCGTCGACAACATCGAGGGGACACGGGAGCAGACGAGCGCGGCCGTCGACGCCAGCCAGTCGGCGGTCGGTATTCTGCAGGCGACGCAGGCCGGCAACCAGCTTCTCGCCGTTCAGGCAAGGCAGATCGCCGACCTCACCGCAATGATGGCCGCCCAAGGGCGGGCCGCAGCCCTTGAGAGCGCCAGGCAAGCAGCCGCCCAGGAACAGGCGCGAGAACAGTTCAGCCGGTTCATGACAGGCAAAAACTACAGCCCGAGCAGCGTGCGCATGTTCCACGACTAAGGACTTTCTCCGATGGACTTCAAGACGACCGCCCGCTTGATCGGGGTGACGGCGCTCGCACTGGCGGTCGCCATCACTATCATCTCGCGCAACGACGACAAATACACTGCTCCGCCAATCCTGCGCCCGGCCGATCCCGATAGCGGTCCGCTGGTCCGTGAGCTCATGCGTTGCCGCACGCTCGGCGAACAGGCCACCCGCGACATTGCCTGTAAGGCGGCCTGGGAAGAAAGCCGACGCCGCTTCTTCATGCCCGGCAATCGCGACAAACCGGCGTGGCCGGCCGACGACCGGTTCGGCCGGATCGACCGCTCGATCGGCGAGGACAAGACGCCATGAACGACACCGGCGTCATTGACCGCTTTCTCGAAACCTTCACCCGATACATCGATTCCGGCTTCGGCCTGCTCGGTGGTGAGGTCGCCTTCCTCACCTCAACTCTAATCGTCATCGACATCACGCTTGCGGGAATATTCTGGGCCTGGGGCGCTGACGAGGACGTGCTGCACCGGCTGGTGAAGAAGACGCTCTATATAGGCTTCTTCGCCTTCATCATCGGTAACTTCAATCGTCTGGCCGGCATCGTCTTCGAGAGCTTTTCCGGGCTCGGCCTCAAGGCGGGAGGGTCGGCACTTTCCGGTGCCGCGCTGCTGCAGCCAGGCCGCGTCGCGCAGGTTGGCATTGACGCAGGCAATCCTATCCTGGAAGCCGCCAGCCAGTTGATGGGCTACGTCTCCTTCTTCGAGAACTTTGTCCAGATCGCCGTTCTGATGATCGCCTGGGCAATTGTCCTCATCGCCTTCTTCATCCTGGCCGTGCAGATCTTTGTCACGCTCATCGAGTTCAAGCTGACGACACTTGCCGGCTTTGTGCTGATTCCGTTTGCGCTGTTCAGCAGGACGGCCTTCCTCGCCGAAAAAGTGCTCGGCAATATCGTTGCTTCCGGTGTGAAAATTCTCGTGCTCGCCGTCATCGTCGGCATCGGCTCGGGTCTCTTTGGCGAATTCACCCAAGGCTTCGCTGACCAACCCACGATCACGGATGCGCTGTCACTTGTGCTCGGCGCTCTGTCGCTGATGGGGCTCTCGATCTTCGGCCCGGGCATTGCGACAGGGCTCGTCTCAGGAGCGCCGCAACTCGGCGCTGGTGCCGCGGTTGGCACGAGCCTCGCCGCGGCCGGTCTTGGGGCTGCGGGTTACATGGGCACGCGTGCAGGACTGAGTGGTGCCGCAAGTGCGGTCGGCACCGGAGGGCGCATGTCGGCTGGTGCGGCGCGCGGCGGTGCGCATCTGGCGGGAAGTACGTCGACCTCCTATGGGTTTGCCGCCGCAGCATCGGGAAAGAAAGGTGCGGGCGCCATCGCCGCCGGCCTTGGCGGTGTCGCGCGGGCCGGTGTCGGGGCCGCCGTTCAGCCGGTTACACAAGCCATGTCGCGTGCTGTGTCGGCGCTCAGCAGCAGCAATCAAGCAGGCCGCTCTGCCGGCTGGAATGCGACCGGCGGGCAATCGCCGGTTGGCAGCATGAGCGCAGCCGCAAACGATCCCTCCTTTGCCGGACCGTCCACTGCATCCCCTTCGAACTCCACAGCCGGCTCGCCGCCGGAATGGGCCACTCGGATGAAGCGTGGTCAGGCCGTGAGTCATGGGGCCGGCATGGCAGCGCATTCCATCCGCTCCGGCGATCATGGCGGCGGCTCAATGAATGTCTCTCTCCACCAGGACGACCAACGATGAATCCCTTCAAACGACCTTCAGTTCGTTATGGCACGACTCCCAAGCCCGAGACGCCGTACCAGCGTGCCGCGCAGGCCTGGGATGAGCGCATCGGCGCCGCCCGCGTGCAGGCCAAGAGCTGGCGGCTGATGGCCTATGGTTCGCTCGTGCTCGCGGGCGGTTTCGCTTCGGCATTGGTGTGGCAATCGACGCGCGGCTCCGTCGTTCCATGGGTCGTTCAAGTCGACAGGTTCGGCGAGGCACAGGTGGTCGCCTCGGCTGTTGTCGATTATCGGCCAACCGATCCCCAAATCGCATGGCATCTCGCCCGCTTCATCGAACAGGTGAGAAGCATCGCGGACGATCCTGTCATCGTGCGCCAGAACTGGTTGCGCGCCTACGACTACACGACCGATCGTGGCGCCACCTCTCTCAACGACTACGCCCGCCTGAACGACCCTTTTGCCAAGGTCGGTAAGGTCCAGGTCGCAATCGAGATCTCGAGCGTCATCCGTGCCTCACCGGACTCGTTTCGCGTCGCCTGGACCGAGCGCCGCTACGAGAACGGCAGCCTGGCCAGCACCGAACGCTGGACCGCCATCCTCACCATCATCATTCAACAACCCCGCGATGCCGAGCGGCTGAAAGCCAATCCGCTCGGTGTCTACGTCAACGCCATAAACTGGTCGAAGGAGCTTTCATGATGCGTCCCGCACGAACACCGACAAGGGGCCAACGGGCGGCGCGCGTGCTTGCCGCAGGCCTGCTATCCGCGACAGCGCTCGTCGGCTGCGCCTCGAAAAAATACATTCCGCCCGAGATCGACTACGACGATGCCGCGCCTGCCGTGCAGAAGGCCGATGCGCCTAGCCCCGTGAAGGTGGTCGAACTGCCGAAGCCTCTTCCGCTCCCCGGTCAGTTGAAGCCGGTCAAAAACAGCGGCAAAGCGAAGGCGGAGGCTGCCGACCCGAAGCTGCGCATAAGCCAGGCGAACGAGGCCGCACGAATGCAGCCCGTACGCGACGGTTTCGTCAACGCGATCCAGCTCTATCCCTGGAGCGAGGGCGCGCTCTATCAAATCTATGCTGCCCCCGGCCAGGTCACCGACATAGCACTGCAGCCGGGTGAGCAGCTCGTCGGCTCCGGTCCGGTCGCGGCTGGCGACACCGTTCGCTGGATCATCGGTGATACGCAAAGCGGGGCAGGGGACCGGCGTCAGGTCCACATTCTCGTCAAGCCGACGCGCCCCGATCTCCAGACCAACCTAGTCATCAACAGTGACCGTCGCACCTATCACCTCGAGCTACGCTCGACCGAGAAAACCTACATGGCCTCTGTCTCCTGGCAGTACCCGCAGGATCAGTTGATTGCCCTGCGTCGGCAGAACGCCCAGGCTTCCGCTGCGCAGCCTGTGGCTTCCGGCGTCGACATTCAGAAACTCAACTTCCGCTATCGGATCGAGGGCGACCCAGCACCCTGGAAGCCGCTGCGCGCTTTCGACGATGGCGCAAAAGTCTATATCGAATTCCCATTGGGCATCGGCCAGGGTGAAATGCCGCCTCTCTTCGTTGTTGGTCCGTCAGGCGGCTCCGAACTGGTCAACTACCGCGCCCGCCAGAACTACTATGTCGTCGACCGGCTGTTTGCCGCGGCCGAACTGAGGCTGGGCGACAAGACGAGCGAAAAGCGCGTCCGGATCGTGCGCACCGACGGGAAGAAGCCGCGGCGCAGCGTGGGGCTGTTTCGATGAGCGAAACTTCCAATTCATATAACCCGGCTATCGAAGCGGAGCTGCGGCTGCGACCAGAGCCCGCAAGGGTGACGCGACTGTCGCGCAAGGTGCTCATTGGCCTTGGCGGCGTCGCAAGCGTCGCGATCCTCGGCACGCTGATCTGGGCGCTCGATAGCAGACGGCGCGGCAAAGAGCAGTCATCCGAACTGTTCAGCACGGAAAACCGTACCACCGCCGACGGACTGCAGGGCCTGCCAAAGGACTATTCGGGCGTCCCGAAACTCGGGCCTGCATTGCCCGGCGATCTCGGACGGCCAATTCTGCGTGCGCAAGAGCGAGGCCAGCAGGTTCACGTCCCAGACATCCAAACACCGCGTGCCGACCCTGAAGAACAACGCCGCCTGGCCGAGATCGAGGCCGCCCGCGTGGCGAAGCTGTTCATCGACAGCAATTCGCGGGCCAATTCAGCGCGACAGAGTGCTGGTGCCAATAGTGGCGGCGACGCCTTGGCAGGCTTGGCGTCGCCGCCCGAACCGCCGGCGCTCGACCCACGCCCGGATCAAAATATGCAGGATCGCAAGCTCGCCTTCGTCAATGCTAAGCCCGATCGCCGCACCGTCAGTCCCGATCGTCTCGCCGAAAAAGCCTCGCCCTACGTCGTCCAGGCCGGAACGGTCATTCCAGCTGCCCTCATCGCTGGCATCCGCTCCGACCTGCCCGGTCAGATCAGCGCTCAGGTCACGGAGAATGTCTATGACAGCCCGACAGGGTCATACCTGCTCGTCCCCCAAGGAGCAAAACTGATTGGCCAGTATGACAGCCAGGTCGCCTTCGGCCAGTCGCGCGTACTGCTGGTGTGGAACCGGCTCATCATGCCCAATGGCACCTCGATTGTGCTGGAGCGCCAGCAGGGCACGGATGCCGAAGGGTTCTCTGGGCTCGAGGACGAGGTCGACCATCACTGGGGCCAGCTGTTTCGGGCTGCAGCGCTCTCGACGCTGCTTGGCATCGGCACCTCGCTTGGTTCCAGCAACGGCGAAGGCGATATCGCCAAGGCCATTCGCGAAGGCGCACAGGAGTCGCTCAGCAATGTCGGCCAGCAGATCGTGCGCAATCAGCTCAATGTCCAGCCGACGCTGACAATCCGGCCGGGTTTTCCGGTTCGCGTTATCGTCAATCGCGATCTTGTGCTGGCGCCATATGGCGCGAAGGATCCATCATGACCAAGCTGAAACTCTCTGCAATTCCCGACGATCGGCCAGTCACGCCGGCGACCGTTCATCGCGATCTGATCGCCTATGCCGATTCTCTGAACGGTCAACATAACTCTGTCGCACCTTGTATAGGAGGCGGCGCATGGGAAACCTGAAACTTGGTCCATTGCCGAAATTCGGGACGGTCCGCATGACGATCGCGCTTCCCGAGCCGCTTAAGGACGAACTGGAGCGCTACGCGGCGGAATACAGCCGCTTGTATGAGCCCGTCCAAGCGGCGGCTCTGATCCCCCATATGCTCGAGGCCTT
>NZ_AZUX01000056.1:0-31246 GCF_000513915.1 Mesorhizobium sp. WSM2561 | reverse complement strand
CCACCAGTACTGCCGAATTCAGCGCCACCGGCACGAAGGGGAAAAGGAAGCCGGCGCCGATCACGGCCGGTCCCCCGAGCACGGCCGTCAGCGCCGCCGCGCCGCCCGGCGGATGCAGGCAACGCGTGAATGACATGGCCGCGATCGCCAGTGCCACCGCNAGGCCCGATGCGATCACTTGATCATGCACGAACTGCGCAANAGTGACGCCGACCAGCGCCGAAATAGTATTGCCGCCGATAATCGACCAAGGTTGCGCCAGCGGGCTTGAAGGCACCGCAAAAAGCAGCACGGCCGATGCTCCCATAGGCGCCACCAGCAGTGCGACATGCGCGCCGGGCCCGATCGCCAGCGCACTGATCGCGCCGGTCAATGCGATGCCGATCATGGCGCCGATGCAGGCAAGTAGCCGCTCTCGTAGCGTCGCACCGGCAAGGATCGGAACAAAGAGGCGAAAGGCCATGGCAAGCCCTGGAGCGAGTGGTCGGAACTTCCGCGGTCTGCAATGCGGCCGAAGCTACAGATTTGGAAGTCAAGCCAATTCGGAAAGTCGCCGCACGGGAGAATATTATTGCGTGAGGGAGCCAAGTGCGGGATGCCGCCAGCCTAAGGGGATGCGAGAAAACGCCAGGGAGAAGAAGATGCGCGTCAGGCTGCCCCGACATCAGGGAGCGGCTTCTTCGGGGATTACCTCATTGCGGGTCAGGGTGCAGGGGTGGGCGCGGCGCGCAGCTCGACGATTCCGGCGTGATGTCGAGAGCCATCGTCATGTGAACCTGTTGTGGGGTACGTGTCGGGGAAGAGGATATGCCCCCGCTCCGATCTGGGGTTCGGCGGACTTCTGGAGCGTTATTGCAGCCCCAGCTTCCTCTTCAGTTCGGCGTTCTCCTTGCGCAGGCGCTCCGCAAGCACTCTTCAGTCGCTTGTTTTCTTTCTCGAGCGCGACTAGGTCCATTCGCTCGTCACTTGCTGCTGAGGGCGCCGCAGCCTTCTTCCAGTGATAATAGGTCTGTTCCGATATGCCGGCCTGCATCACCGCCCGGCGAGCACGGCCGGGCTGCCAGCGTGAGCAGGACGGAATGAAGTACTTGGGATGTGGGGGGCCTTGACCCGGCGTGCGAACCGGCGGGCCTGCCATGCGCAGGCGGCACTTGCGGGGAGCAAGGGGGAAAGTCTCCCTTGGCTCCCGAGCTTTATCAAGTTAATAGGACCCGTTTCTTGACGATCTGGGACAGTTGCGTTCCGCCTTACCTTGGATCTGCGTCATCCAAGTAGTCTTTGACGCTGATTTTGATCATGTAGTGATCTGACAGGAAGCGATCGTGCGCTGTCAAGTCGGACGAGCGCAACACATATTGTCGGGTATAGCGAAACTCCGGGCGGTCCGATGCCACGAATGCTCTGTCGAATGGTGCTTCCTTGTATTGCAGGCTCCAATACGTCGCGCTGTCGTTGTTGTTGAGATCGATGAAGCCGCCATCGATGAACGCTTCAATGGCCGGCTCTGCGTTGTTGAGGATATTGGTGTCGCCTATCAACACCAGAGTCGGATCAAGCTCAGCTCGGACCAGCTCTATCGCTTTGCAGAGGCTGATCGCCTCCTTCGCCCGGACCCTGCGGTTCTGCGTAACGCCGCCATAATTCGACTTCATGTGCAGAGGCACGAGACTGAGCCCCCGTTTTTCGGGAAGCTGCTGCCACTCACCAGTCTCGGAGCGTCGCCAGACAAGAATTTCGGAGGTGAAGCTGAAAAGATGCGGTCTGCGATCCCAAAGCGCATCCCCATCATCGTCATGACTTACTTCGAGAGGCGTAATCTTGTCGAGGTTCAGCCGTTTGGCATTCCACATGACGGCGCAAAGCTGCGACTTGTCGCCAGGTTGGCGGTTGAGCACGATTTCATAGGTCCACGGGTCATCCAAGTGCTCCTCCAGGAGGTAGCAGACAACATCGAGATCGGCGTTCCTGCGTTCTGTCCGCGCGCGCGTCGCTATCGGCGGTTGACCGGGCCCAAGCCTGACTTCCTCCTCAAACGGAGTCAGATAGACCTCCTGAAGCGCAATGACGTCGATGCCGGACATTTCGATGTGATCAGCCAGCGCGAAGGCGCTCTGCTTCCGGTCGGCCCGTGGTGCGCCGCTAAGGTGCTCGATATTCCAGCTTGCAATCTGCAGAAAACCCATAGCCCTCTCTCCTCATCGGCTGTTTGCAATCGCCAACGTAGATCATAGACACAATTTCATTCTAATGTTGTGACAGCTTCCCTTGCGAACCGAGGACCGACGGGGCGGGCCATCGCCTCACTTGCCTCCTAACCGTGAGTGGGCCGCGCTCCCCCGCTCGCGCGAGGCCCGTCGCGGTCGATCAGCTTGCGGCGCGCCGGAGCGACCAGATCAGGGCCAATTCGTCGCCTTCGGCCTCGACCAGGCTGGCGTAGATCGGGGTGGCGAAGCTCGGATCGTCCAGCTTTACTGAGAGTTAGGCGTTGCCCTTATCGGACTGTTTCTTCCACGCCGCTCCGAACTCAACGTTTTGCGGTGCACCGCAAATGTCGATTATGCTGAGAAAGAGGTTTTGCGGAGTGTCGTTCGCTGAAGGCTGGATTTGCCGGCGGTTGCGGCGGTTTCTTCTCCGCATAATTCCGATGGAGTTTAAGGCGGCGCCCCGCTGTGAGCGGAGCGCCCTTGGGCTGGTCAGCGGGACCAGATGAGCTTGTGCTCGCCCTTGTCGCCCTGGACGAGAGAGGCGTAGACCGGCGCTGTGAAGGAAGGGTCGTCGAGCTTGAGCGAGAGGTATTCGGCGCCCGTTTCGCGGGCGGTGCGGGTCCAGCCTGCTCCGAACTCGACACCCCCTGCGGTGACGCGGAAGTCTGGGGCGCGGTCGTTGTCGCGGTCGCAGGGCTTGATGGTGGCCTTGACGTTGAGGCTGAGGGTTTTGATGGTGCCTGCGTAGGTGCCGTTTTCGTCGCGGGTGAAGGTGCCGATCTGAGCCATTGTCGTATCTCCTGAGGTTGTCCGAAGCCGCCCGATGCGGCCTCGATGGCGGTCGAGAGGCGACGGATTGGACGGACTGCATCTGAAGGACCGCAGCGTGAGCGGAGGACGGCGGCAGCCGAGCTTGTTGGCTCGCGAGGAATGACCGCTTGCGGTCAGGGGAAGAAGGTCGGCGGAGCCGTTGCAGACCAGGACCGGTCCGGTGCCAGACCAGCCCAAAAGAGAGGCCGCATCGGGGGCTTTGCGCCGCCATCAGAGAACGACGTGAATGATCGGCGCCGGCTTCCATGGCTGGTCGAGCTCCTGCGCCTTCAGGATCTCGCGGACCGCATCGCGGATCGGCATCAGCTTGCGGATGATGCGGACATGCTTGTCAGGAATGCCTTCGGCGCTGCGTCCCTTGCGGACGGTGATGGTCGTGGCCGCGCCGTCGACCATCTGCACCAGCGCGGTGTTCTTTGCGATGAAGTAGCTGCCCTCGCGGATAGAATAACTTTCGGAAACACTCTCTACCTCGCCGTCGATGTCGTACTGCGCGTCGAGATCGATCGCCTCCGGGGCACCGTCATAGATGGCTTCCGGAAGGAGGACGATCGGGTCCGATAGCGCCTCAGATCGACGTCTTGATGCGGCAGGCAGGTATAGGTCTGGCCGAACGGTCCGGACCTCGTTGCATGCGTGCCGAGCACGAGGCCGGGATGGCGCACGAACCAGCGGTTCACTTGGGTTTCGCCCTCCTCACCGTCGGCGGTTCGAACGGCGTCGGCCTCGCCGGGCATGCTCTTGCGCAGGAAAAGGATGTCGACCACGACGTCCGTGCCGGCATTGGCCCGGAAGCTGCCTTCGGAGAGCCGAATGGCGGCGACACATCGGCAGACTTTGCGATGTGCTCGCGCGCGGCCGCGTCCTGCTTATCCATGGTGTCCGTGCTCGTCACGAAGGCCGCGAGCCCGGCGGGCTTCAAAAGGTCGATCGATCGGGCGATAAAATAATCATGTAGCCTCAGGCCAATCGACCGGTAAGTGCGGTCCGATCGCACGGTGCCAATGGCGAGGTCGAACTTCGCCGTAAGCTCGGTGCGGGCGAAGTCCCCGTTGATGAGCCGCGCCCGTGGCTGCAACAGCCGGGCGATCCGGGCGGTGACCGGATCGAGCTCGATCCCCGTCACCCGATCCCGCAAGTGCCGCAAACCCGCCAAGATCGCCGGGCCGCCCAGCCGAGATCACCCGAACGGCCAGCGGCTTCAAACACGACGACCTCACTCGGGCACTGGCGCTATGACCCGGACTACCCGCTTGACCCGGTGCCAGGCGCGACTAGTGCGCTGGGCGGGACGGCGAGGGAGATATCAACGGATTCAAATACGCGTGCTGACTGCTCAATCGCTACGCAGGATCTTAGCTTCGAGCGCGGCTGCGACGAAGGCTCTGCGAGCTGACGGTGGATGGCACTCACCTCGCAATACCCGCAGACACGCGTCCATGGCAGCCTTGCGCTTTTCGGTTTGGCGAGGCAGGTCCCGGAGCAAGATAGCGGCGGCGTCATTGACGTCGAAGACAACACGCTCTTTGCGGTGACGGCTGACCTGAACTACGATTGGCCGCTCAAATCTGCTCAAACCGGTCATCCCCCTCACCTCAAGCCAGGCGGCAATGGCGCCTGGATTGCACTTTCATCCTCAGCCGGAAGGTAGCGCCGCACCCCACAGCTCAACTTGACCACTGGCGGCCAGGCAATCGCCATACGCGCTGACCGCTTCGTGCTCCTGCTCAAATTTTGCGAATCGCGGCAATGAAGAGAGCCGCTTACTTCGTCGGCAAGTCGTGAGTCCAGACGCGACGCTTACGGCAGTCTCATCCACCCGGCGAAAACCCTAAGCCCGCAGCTTTTTGCAGGCAGCGATCCATTGCATGGCGGACATCGGATCTTCCAAAACGGCGACGCGCTTAGCGAAATCGAGAAAAGCATGGTGTGCAGCGCTTAAGGGTTTCTGCCCATCATCTGCATCATAGCATGTCCGAAGGGCGGTCTGGTGGATCAGGTCTCTTTGATCTTCGGGCCAGTCGTTGAGGAAATCGATGGCGTCCGCAAGGTGAAAGCCTTCCGAAGGGTGCGAATCGAGATGAGGCTGTCATTGCTCTCGGCTAATCAGTCAGGAAGCTGCTTCTTGCAAAGACGGAGGGCCGGAGCAATCTCGTCCGATCGTCCGGCACAAGGTGCCCATATTTAACTACATTCGCGCCGCTATTAACTTAAAAACCATGACGGGGACCACGGTTTGACCGTGACACAGTCGCTGACCAGACATCTCAAAAATCCCGAGCCATTTGTCGATCTGGCCGGTGTGCCTGATCGGAATGCTCGCAATCTCTTGTACGATGTAGGTCGCACGCTTCACGAAAACGGGGCTGCTGAAATCCTCCGCGTTCATTGGTTCCTCCCAACTTGCTGAACCTCACTTGGCGACGGCACGGCCCGGCACTCATCGCAGAATGTGCTGTCGGGACTGTGACCGTTCAAGGGGTCGAGCGGTGTCTGTTTCATTCCCGGCGAGACAAAGCTAGCTGGCACATCTGCGAACGGCTCGACCCAAGCGCCAGCGGCTGCGCGGCTCCACGGCCCAGCTCTTCTGCTTCAGCAAAATTTCGCGAAGCGCGTGGTCCCGGCCTGAGAGTCAAACCGCCCGGCGGTAAGTCCAGAGCTGTGCGGGCGGAATATTGCGAACGACGAAATCGTAGTGAGTTACGACGTAGCGGTCCGGCATCTTGATCACCGGTGACAAAGGTCCGTAGGTGATTTGGATGACAGGCCGGCCAGCAGGAATGCGGGCCAACAAATCCTCAAGCAAGGCGATGCGGCGCTCCATCGGAAAGCTCAACATCGGCACTGCGCTGATCACACAATCGAACTGTTCGGCGTTTCGCTCCGCCAGGACCTCGTCCAGCGAAAACACGTCGCCCAACCGAACATCGACATCCGGAAAACGTCGCTTCAGGCGGTCACAGAAATCCTTGGAAGACTCGACCGAAACCAGCTGCTGCGGCTTGACGCCCCTTTCCAGGATCGCCTTGGTGATAACGCCGGTTCCCGCGCCAAGCTCAAGAACCGGCATTCCGGACGCCGGCCTGATAACGCTTGCCATGCGGCGTGCGGCATGAACGGACGTCGGCATGAGCGCGCCCACGCCTTTCTTGTCCTTTTGCCAGCACCTGAAGAATTGCACTTCATCTTCAAACTTCCTGCCGAGGCGCTCCTTCAATCGAAAGACCATATCTACCCCCTGCTACCTGACTGTGTGGGTCGTTGACCGACGCACGATTGGACAAGTTTTGCGGCATTTACAAGCCACTGAGGGCGTCGAAACGGGGCGGAAGTTCGCGGCGGGGAACGAAGACCGGTCGTTCGATTACATAGAGATGCCACCACCGCCGTTCGTGTCTGCACCGCCGGCTCACGGTGCGTTCCTGTCGAGGGCAAGGGTGGGAGCTGAAGTTCAAGCCGATCAGCCTCTCGGAAGTAGTAGCGCGCCATCATTAGAGCGACAATTCGGAACTGCCCGGCAACCGACGCGAATGGATAGGAAACCAAATCTGCGCAAGATCGCTGATCGCGAGAGTCCTGGCCATTGCCTCGCCTCGTAGTTCGCTGCCGCTTGGATGGGATCAGCGCCGTAAAAAGTACCCTGTCGATTCCTGGCGCCTGCGATTTGCTCCGGTCGGACGCTCAATCGAAAGCCTGGTGCGAGGTGGCCCCTCTCCCACATGCAATTCGAGGAGGTGCTGATCCAGTTCTTTGTCCGCCGCTGTGAGGCGATGGTTGAGGCGAAGGTAGTCCATCCAGGTCGGGGTGTGGAATGTCTCTGTCCAATACAACGGCTCCTGCAGATCGCGCTGGAGGTTCCAGTGGCGGGCACCGACGCCGCTTTGCACCCGGCGGCGTTCCCGCATCAGGTCCAGGAAGGCTTCGACATTGGTCTCCGGTATCGAGTACTCGATCTTGACGACGATCGGGCCGCTTCTTGACTGCAGGTCCAGGGCGAGCTGCGGCGTTTCGAAGCCAAAAGGATCCTGGTCGGTCTCTTTCCATTGACGAATTGGCAGCAGGAACCCGGTGGCGGCAACCAGCAGCAGAGCGCCGGCGGAGCTTTCCAGCGCCAAGGTGAGCGAATAGTTCTCAGCCACCATGCCCCACAGCCAGCTGCCGGCCGCGATGCCGCCCGACGACAGGGCAGAGTAGATCGACAGCGTGCGGCCAACGACCCAGCGTGGGCTCGACAATTGAACGCTGACATCTAGCCCCGTCCAGGTGACGACCCAGCCCGCGCCACCGAACGTCAAGGCAATTGCCGCCACCGCCAGCGAAGGCGTGAATGCAAGCGCCAGGCAACACGCCGCGCAGGAGATGCACGCCAGTGTTGTCAGCCGCTCCTGCGACAGCGACCGTCGAAGCACGTTGTTGGAGATGCCGGCGCACAAGGCGCCCGCCCCAAAGCCGGCCATCAGGATGCCATAAGCAATCGGCCCTCCCCCCAGCTGATCGCGGGCGACCAGGGGCAGCAGCGCCAGTATCGAGATGCTCGTCAGGCCGAAAAGCGCTCCGCGCGCGATTGCGGCCTTGATCTCCGACGACAGCGCGGTGAAACGCGCTCCGTCATGAATGGCCGTGGTCAATGGCTCACGCGGAAGAGGCGAAGAGCGCCCGCTCCATTTGCAGCGACCAATGGCCCACAGCATCGTCAGATAGGTCAGGGTCGCGACAGCGAAAGCGGTCAGTGGTCCAAACGAGGCAACCACGATGCCGCCGAGCGCCGGACCGATGCTTCGCACGGCATTGTACCCGACCGAGATCAGCGTGACCGCGGCCGGGACTTCGCGCTTTCGCAGGATGTCGCCGACCGAGGCGTGCCAGGCCGGATCAGTAAAGGCGGCGCCGCAACCGGCCAAACAGCTGAGTGCAAGGATCATCCATGGATTGTAAAACCCCAGTCCGATAAGGACAGTCAGCATCGTCGACGACAACGCTATCAGGCACCAGCCGAGCGCCATCACATTGCGGCGGCTGAAGTTATCGGCAATGGCCCCGGCAAAGATCGACAGGATGAACACGGGCAGAGTCGTGGAAGTCTGCACCAGGGCGACCATCACGTCCGAGGTCGAGATGGTTGCCATCAGCCAGCTGATCGCAACGGTCTGCATCAGCCAGCCCAGGCTCGACACCTGCGCGCCAAGCCAGATCGAACGAAAAGTGGGGTTCTCCAGCGGCGCAAATGTCCCCGAGGAAACTGCAGCCGCGTCCGCGGGCACCACCCTGCTCATTGGGCCGAGCCTCTCTTTTCGTGTACAGGTCGCGTTGAAGATTTCTCCTAGACGCACTTGCCTATGGAGAGTGGCGGGATCAGGGCATTATGAGTGCGGCGCGAAGTAATTTGTGGATGGCTGCTACTGCGGCCGAAACGAAAGCTGCTGCTGGAAGTTCGCTGTTCATCCATTAGCCGGACCGCCCGTCCGATCGATGGTTCTGGCGCGGGCTCTGGACGGGGCATGATGCAGAACCGGGATTCGTCTTGCCGGTGTTCCCAATAATATGCATTTGCCTCGGGCTGCGGTTCGGAAAGATAGTGTTGATGCGGCCCTGCCGCGACTTTCATTGCGTTCTGTGGCTGCCTTCCTTATGAAGCGGAACTTCGCCGACTGTCTTTTTCATCTAATCAGGAGCATTCCGTGACAGAAGAAGCCGAAAGTAATTCTGATGCCCTCATCGAACTTACCGCCGACGTCGTATCGGCCTATGTCTCGAACAATCCAGTCCCCCTGGACGAGCTTCCGGCCCTGATCGGCCAAGTGCATGCCGCGTTGAAGGGCACAGTCGGCGGCTCGCCAGAGAAGCCTGAGGCCCTCAAGCCTGCAGTCCCGATCAAGAAGTCGGTCACGCCCGACTACATCATCAGCCTGGAGGATGGAAAAAAGTTCAAGTCGCTGAAGCGGCATCTCTCCACCCACTATGGCCTGACGCCCGATGAATACCGCGCCAAGTGGGGCCTGCCGGCAGACTATCCGATGGTCGCGCCAAACTACGCCGCCGCACGCTCGGCATTGGCCAAGACCATGGGTCTCGGCCGCAACCCCAAGGAACCGGAAAAACCAGCGCCTGCGAAGCGGACCCGCAAGGCGGTCGCAGCCTGATTTATCTTCCCAAGTTTGTCTGGCGTGTATAGCAGCCGCGCGAAACTATATGCCGAATCCGAAAAAGTCGGGGAGCCCCGCCTTTCCGGCAAACAGTCTGGTTTCACATGGAATTCTGCAAGGCGCGCAGCAATTCGCTGCGGCCTTCCGGTTGAGCCAGCCTCCCGCGCGCGCTTGTGGACCGTACATCCGCAACTTGCCGCCCCTCCGGCCTGTGCCCAGGGGCGGGCGAAAGTCAGCCCGCCTTGCTCAGATTGCCGGCCTACGATTTGCCGGTGCGCCGGTCCTGCTCAATCTCGTAATTGATCTTCTGACCATCGACAAGCGTCGAAAGGCCGGCACGTTCGACGGCGGAAATGTGGACAAACACGTCCTGGCCGCCGCCATCAGGCTGGATGAAACCGAAGCCCTTGCTGCTGTTGAACCACTTCACGGTTCCAGTTGCCATACTGTATTCCTTCATAACAATTTCAGCGTAGCCTGGCCGTAAGCCAAACCGTTCATTCGAGACTTGGAGATAGACGCAGGAAAAAGCGAAAAATCGCAAGGTTCGGCGCGATCAGACCGGCCCATAGCACCGGCCGCGCCAGGAGTAATTCGATCAGCGCCGGCAGATTCGAGTTCTTGCGCTGATCCTGAGCCGGCGCTCCATCTGCCTGACAAAGAGCCGCAAGACAGGTTTCAGCGCTACCGCTTTTCAGGGCCTGGTGATTAGCGCCTGGGCACCGAATTGTTCGGGAATCGGAGTGCGGAACGGCACCCGACCGAACCGTCGCTGTATCACGGCTGCCACCAGACCGAGAGCAATTCCGCCGAGGATTGCCAGGATATCGGTGGCCGCCGGAGAAAGATTGAACCCCGTCAGTGGCATTAGGACTTCCGGGACCAGTCGATGCAGCAGGTAGACCGGGAATGCCGCTTGGGCCAGGTACATGACGCCGCGCACTGCGAGACGCGGCAACGGAACGCGCGGCACATAGATCAGCAGCGCAACCAGCACCAGCAGACCGAGGTGTTTGATCCAGCCGCCATACCAGTTGCCGCCCAGATAGGCCGCAGTCGGCAGGATGATCGCCGCGGCCGCCAGCGCCAGCGCCCGCGGCCCGGCGCGGTCGGCACAAGCGACGCACCATCCAAGGGCGAAAAGATAGAACACCCCAGGGACGGTAAACTGCGACCGCCCCGCATCGATGGGCCAGAGTTCAGGGATGAGCCGCAGGACAAACGCAAATCCCAGTAATGCCAGCCCGGCCGCGAAGGGATGTGTGTCCAGCAGCCTCCTCATCCGCCTCGGACTGAACAGCAGGAGAACCAGCAGTGTCATCTGCACGTAGGCTTCGATGAACCAATAAAGATAGGGCAACATCAGATGCGTCTCGGGCGTGGTCAGTCCAAAGTTCGCGACGAGGAACACCGACGCCCAGGGGGTCTGCCCCCAAGCCAGCGCGAAACCGGCCAGCACCAACGCATAGGGCACCAGAATCCGCAGTACCGGTTTCAGAAAGTCCGCGGCATTCCATTCGATCAAAGCCTGACGTCGATGCTGGGCCACGCTCGTGCCAAGCAGGAGCACCATTGCCGCGGCACCGCCGTAGACGGGCCACGATGTTTGATGCGCCACGACAACGGCAAGGATTGCCAATGCGCGCGCCAATACCGGCATCACAACGCCAGCGCTTTTCTTAGGCGACGCCTGTTCCAGGCGTTCAATGTTTAACTGCTCCCAATGGTCCGGCAGGCCCCCGAGCCGGCGGTCCAGTACCAGCGAAAGTTCCACGTGTTGCAGCGAGTCACCGCCGAGGCTGGAAAAACTGTCTTGCAAGCTCACTTGTCGGTGCGCGAAAGTTTCAGCAAACGCCGACAGCACATCCTCACGCTCGATGGGAGGCTTCTCAAGCTTTTTCAGCGCCGGGTAATCGATCTTGCCATTCGCATGTCGCGGAATCTCGGTGCAGGAAATCACCGAGATATGCTGCGCCCCGACACCTGCCAACTGCGCGGCCTTAGCCGTGAGATCGCCCGCTGGCTCGCTGTCTGCGATCCAGATTGTCTCGTCATTGCCCCAAACCGCCACCTCGTGCCCGGCTTTGGCCAGGGCCTGTTCCAGCGCGTCGTGGCCAATCCTCAATCCGGCAATTTTCGACATGCGGGACAGGCGGCCGGTGATTCTGTAAAGACCGTCGGCGCCGCGCCTTGCGACGTCGCCTGTGGCGAGTTCAATCAGCTCCCGCCCCTTGGTAAGATCTGCGGCGGACTCGGCGTAGCCCATCATCACATTCGGACCGCGATAGATCAGCTCACCCTCAGTCTCCGCCTCAGCAATGTCGCGACCTGAGCCATCGCGCAGCAGAAGCGTACCGCCAGGAACGGCCTGTCCGACAGCGTCGGGGTGGCTGGCGGCAAGCTCGGGCGGCAAATAGGCGATCCGGGCTGTAGCTTCGGTCTGACCGTACATCACAATGAAACGGCCCTGCCTTTGCTTCATTATCTCGGCCCAACGGAGCACGGCGGCGGGTTTCATCGCTCCTCCCGCCACCGTCAGACAGCGCAGCGTTTCCGGCAACGCATCGGTCAAATCGATGCTTTCGAGAAGAGTGAAATGGTGGGGGACACCAGCAAGGCTGCCAGCACCGGAGTCTTTCAGTGCCGTCGCGAAACCGGGATCGAGAATTGATCCGTCGGCGAGCCAAAGACTCGCGCCGCTGAACAGGTGTGAATGCAGCACCGACAGGCCATAGGAGTAATGAAGTGGCAATACCAATGCGGCGCGATCCGAAGGGGTAAGCCTCAGGTAGTT
Organism: Mesorhizobium sp. WSM2561; assembly: GCF_000513915.1. NCBI lineage: Bacteria > Pseudomonadati > Pseudomonadota > Alphaproteobacteria > Hyphomicrobiales > Phyllobacteriaceae > Mesorhizobium > Mesorhizobium sp. WSM2561. Next base: position 19,274 of record NZ_AZUX01000056.1, on the reverse strand, counting down.
CGCAATGGCAACCGCATTGGCCTGCACGGCGCTTGCCGGCAACCTTACGCCACGGGCCTGACCCGTGCTGCCCGACGTCTGCAACAGCAGCGCAAGATCGGGGTGGATGGCGGCCGGTCGGTCGTGAAATAGAAATCGCCGCCGGTCGCCCATCGTCCGCCAGCTGACGGCAGGGGAAAAACGCTCTTCCATCCGGCGCGCCAACTCGGGTTCTCTGGCGGGCAGCGGCATCACTGCGTGGCCAGCGCTGAGCGCACCGAGATATGCGGCGATGGCGGCCGGGGTGAGGTCCATCTCGACGGCCACCAAACGGCGTTCGGAAGGCAGTCTGCGCGCAGTGCGCTCCGCGATGTCCGCCAATTCCGCATAGCTGGTCAGCACACCCTCATGGACAAGACAGGGCGCGGTTCCAAACTCACGTAAATGGTTCAAACTGAAGAACATTCGGACACTTTGTTTCGGCGTGCATAATATTGTTGATATTTCCTGTCAAGTTAGCTCGTGATCAGCTTCGAAACAGGCCACATGGGGTCAGAACAAGAACTGCCGCCGCAGTCACGCTTAAGATCGAACGGAGCATGAACATCTTGCAGCCCGCAGGGTTACCTGGTGGGAGCCTCAGCGATCTGAAGCCGACTGGCATCTGGCGGTCCTTTATCCCACGCATAGATGCCTGTCAGGTTGATGTGTTCCCAGCCGAGCGGCGAGACATGCTTGGAGCAACCGTGTCGGGAATGTTGCTGCCCTTTCGCTTCAGACGGTGACAGCGCGGTCGAGATAGACGGTGTTCCAGTGCACGATCGCGCTGACGATGAGATTGAGGCCCGAAGCGCGGAACGCCTGGCTCTCGAATGATGCGGCCGAGTTCCCGCAACGCCTTGGCCAGTGACTTTCCCTTGGTGACGCTGAGAGCTTCTTCAGGACCGTCAAGGGGAGAGCGACTGTCTTGTTTTTCAAGCGGGCTGCCATGGCCTGTTGTCCCGGATGATGGCGTTGAGAATGGTGAGCAGCTTTCGCATGGTGGCAACGACGGCGACGATCTTGATCTTGCCGGCGGCGAGGAGGCGGTCGCGGAAGGCTTTCAGCGCCGGGTTATGGCGGATGGCAACGAGGGCGGCCGTGAAGAGGGCCGACCGCACGGAGCTTCGGCCGCCGCCGATGAAGCTCCTGCCGCGCCAGACGCCGGACTGCCGGGTGAAGGGGGCGAGGCCCGCCAGCGCCGCGATCTGGCGGCGGTCGAGGCTGCCCAGTTCCGGCAGTTCGGCAAGCAGGGTCCTCGCGACCGTCGGCCCCACTCCCGGCACGGAGGTGAGCAGGTTCTGCCGGACCAGCCACAGCGGCGACTTGCGGATGTGGCCGTCCATGTCCTGGTCGATCGTCTCGAGCTCGCGCCTGAGCGCCGTCAGGAGCCGGCGGATACTCTTCTGGGCCTGCCTTACGGTCGCCGCGCGGGCGCGGTTCTCCTCGGCCACGATCATGGTGACGATCTGGCGCCGGCGGGCGACGAGATCGGCAAGCAGCCGGGTTTCGGCATCCGGCAAGGGCCGCAGTTCGGGCCGCACCGCCGCCGCGAAAGCGGCGATCACGGCAGCGTCGATCGGGTCGGTCTTGGCGCGCTTGCCGAGCGCATCGGCAAACGAGCGCACCTGCGCCGGATTGACCACCACAACCGGCAGGCCCGCCGCCGACAGCTCCGCCACCGCCAGCGTCTCCAGCCCACCCGTCGCCTCGAGCGCCACACGCTCGGGCGCGAGCGGCCCGATATGGCTCCTCAACCGATCGATCCCGTTGCCATCATTCCCGAAACGCAAACTCTCCCCCGACGGCAGCACATGCACATCGAGCCACGCCTTCGAAACATCAATCCCTACAAAATGCGCGTCCATCCTGTCCCATCCTTGCCTAATCGGGCTTCGCTTGCGGCCCAGGCGACTGTTCGGGTTCGATGGAACGGCGGACGAAGAACCCAGCTCTCCCACGGGCTTGGTGTCCCTCAGGAGCTTCGGTCTCTCGTCCGCCACCGCACTGCACTTCATAGCAGAGTCGGCAAATGACAAGTTACAAGCAGCGCGCAGTGATCGAAGCTGCCAGATGGACCGGATCGTCCCAATGATTGGGGATCAACGCGGTGTTGATCGGGGCACCGATATGGTTCCAGCGCCGGGTATTCTCGCAAGCCAATAACCGCAAGAAGCAGCGACACATGGACTGCAGGCCGGATATCTACCGGGCCAAGCTCATACCCTACACTCGCTGCGCACCCGCTGCTTTGGTCGGATTTGCCATAGCCCGCACATGTGAGCCACTCGAAAGAACATGGGCTCCCAGGTTAAAGTTCGTTAGCGACTCAGATACAGCATCAAATGACAGGGGGGCCGATATTGAGCACGCACATTTCAGCTGACCGAGTTGTGACGGCAGCTCAACCTCTCCAGTCGACCAACAATCAGCTGTTTGCCGATTTTCTTATCCTGAAACACGATGGTCTCTCAGTCGTCACACCGATGCTCCTGACGAGCACATCATCGTCGGCAGCGATCGAACTTTTGATGAGCATCCGCCCCGCCGATGGCAGCGAGGTCGTACCGAGAAGCCCGTATTTCAATCCGTTCTCAAGGAACGGGTGGCGCCATTGAGGACTACGGCCGATCCGGGCCTTTGTCGAACATTGACGGGAGCACCTTCGCAAAGATCGTTGAATCTACACATACCCCACCGCGAGAAGTCAAGCTCAGGCCCGACTATATCGCCACTATGGGTCCGTCATTGTGCCTATGCCTGATGATAGGAGTTTCCATGTCCTTGAGGCGGTTGTGAACCGGCTGGACGCAAGCCCGGAGCGTCCGCGGCGGCGCTGGTCAGCGGAAGCGAAGGCACGGTTGGTTGAAGAGTCCCTGAAGCCGGGTGCGAATGTGTCGCGATCGCGCGCCAGGCTGGACTGGCGAGCTCGCAGCTGTGTGGCTGGCGGCGGAATGCGATCAAGAGCGGTGCGGCCAGGCCGCAGCGGGATAGGCTCAGCATCGCCGCAGTCTGAGGGTCTTCCTCGGCGGCTTGTTCAAGCACAGCTGGGAGGTAATCGGAGATTCTTCCCTCGATCTCGCGAAATTTGTCCTGGTCGCGCGCCACGCCGCCAACATTTGTTCCAGAGTTGGCAGCGAGAGATCGAGCGCTGGATTTGCTCCCAGGCCTTTATGGACGGCGCGCGGTTGCCCATGTCTCAGCTCCACAAGGAGGACAGCGGCGCCGCAGCCAGCCTGTCGCCGAAGGGCATGAGATCGGTGCTGTCATAGAGCGTAACCCCATAGGCGAACCGATCCCCGCACGCTTCAGCCAGCGTCCTTAGTCCGCCGAAGTCGCTGGATTCGCGGAAGCTTTGATCTCGATCCCGGCGATCATGCCGTCGTCCCGCTCCAGCACGATAATCCACTTCGCGCATCTGCTGGTCGCGGAAGTGGTACGGAGTCAGCCGCAGGTCCGATGCGGTCATGAGCTTCAGCACTTCCGAGAAAACAAAGCTTTCCAGAAGGGTGCCAAACACGTTCCGGTCGGCCTTCACCCGATCGAAGGTCAAGCCTCGCGACGTGGCGAGCAGGCCAGAGTCTAGGAAATGCAGCTTCGGCGTCTTGGCGATCCGCTTCAGTGCGTTCGTGAACCAAGGCTGTAGTGTGGAGATGAGGAAGACCTGCTCCAGCAGCCCGACATAACGCTGCCCCGTCTTATGACTGACGTTTATGTGGGAGCCGAACTGTGAGTAGTTTACCAACTGTCCCGAATGCTCGGCCAGGAGCCGGACGAATTTAGGCAACTCGGTCAGCTTCTCGATGTCGGCGATGTCTCTGAGGTCGCGGGTAAGGATCGATGTCAGATAGGATCGCGCCCAATCCTGCCGCCGGCGCTCGCTGTCACGGCTGATCGCCTCGGGAACCCCCCACCATGGCAAGCCGGACCAGGTCGGCGCCTTGCCGTCTATCTCTGCGCGCGCGAGCGGCAGCATCTGAATGGTTTCCATCCGGCCTGCCAGACTGTCCGCAACTCGCGGCAGGGTGAGCACATTGGCTGAGCCGGTCAGCAGGAAGCGGCCCGGGCGATAATCCTCATCCACCGTCTTCTTTATCGCCAGCAGCAGGTCAGGCGCACGCTGAATCTCGTCGATGATGGCTCGGTCTAGGCCACGAATGAAGCCTGCCGGATCGGCCTGCGCGGCATCGAGAGCTGTCTGATCGTCAAGCGTGATGTAGCTGCGGCCCGCATCTCCCATTTTCCGGACAAGCGTGGTCTTGCCCGCCCGACGTGGCCCCACGATCAGGACCACCGGGGTATCTGAGGAGGGCCTCCTCCGCCCGACGCTCCACGAACCGCTCGTACATGCCATTTCCGAAATCTTTGAGATTGGAACTATCAAGCATGACAATTGGAAGTCAACGGCCTGTAGATTGGGAGATTCATTGCGACAATCTGGAATATAGCCGGTGAGGAGAAAGCGACCAGCCTACGCGCACGGTGAAGCTCGGCTCAAATCAGCCCCCACGCCCGAAACCTTCCCCTGCCCGTCATCTCGCGCAGGCCGAGCTCACCGACGAGATTCAGCGCACCCTGCTTCGAGACGTTTATCCGTCCTGGATCATGCCGGTGGAGACGATCGGGCGGGACAGCACAAGCTCGACCAGGGCGGCTAGTTTCGAGCTGGCGCGGCGCTTCTTCAGACGCCGCTCCATCTGGCTTTTCGCCATCATCAGCCGATCGTGCTCGTTAAGGCCGGCGAGCGCTGCTTCCTTAACGGCGTCGACAAACGCCATCAATCGGTCGCCGCGATGGCGCGCCCGTCGTCGCTCCCGCGGAATGTTCTTGGCGCCGAGATGCAGGCAGGCGAGATGGCCCGCGACGAGCCCCTCCTGCCGCAGCAGCGCGGCGACGAGCAGCGGCCCGAGCCAGGCGGCATGCTGCAGCACCTCGATGCCAGACCAAGCTTCCAGCAGGATCGCCACGCGCAGGACGACGGGCAGCTCCCGCGTTTCCACGATGACTGCCTGCCATTCGGCCAGCCGTTCTTCTTCATTCCAGTCGACATCGTAGATTAGGTCCGGCCGCTCGCCCCGGCGCGGCACTTTCGCCGGCACGTCGCCGCCGCTAAGAATTTTCGATGAACGTGCCAGGACAGCATCGATCTCGGCGAACTCGTCGGCAAGACGATCTTCGTCTGTCTCATACCAACCATCGGGCTCACCGGATGCGGTAGCACCGGTCTTCCCCTCCCCTTCCCGGCCGATTCCCGCCTGCTCTGGCGCCGCGCACCCGCGCCCGGTAACCTCCTCCAATCCCTCCCGGCCGAGCGCCCAATCGCCGGGCTGCGCCAGTATCCGGCGACGCATGCCCAGCACCGCGTGCGCGCGGGTGAGCTCGTGAGTCGGCGTGCGAATGTCCATGTGCGCATCATGCAGCACGAGATCCTCAAGGTGGACGAGCTCGCCCTCGATCCAGAGCGCGGCCGCCGCGTCGGCGAAGTTTTGCCGTTCGATCCACCCGTCGCGCACGGGAGAACGCGCCAGCCGCTCGTCGGGACGCGCCAAAACCTCCGTGGCTGTGGGTTTTAGTTTGTCGTTTCAAAATGGGAAAACATCAAGCGCCAGTTGGGCTTAGCTTATGATCGGGGATGATTTTTCGCTAACGATTTTACCGGCACCTTCCGTTGCCAAAGCAACTTCAAGATTGGACCGAGACATTTGTGCACGCCATTTCGGACGAGCAGTGTCGATGGCACCTAACGTGGTTTGCGAATGGGCAAGATTTTTGACGCAGGGCTAAAGATAGTTTCTCGATGCGATGCGGAGGCAATCGCATCGGCAAAGAAGGCACGTTTTTCCAGCCGACGGTCCTCACCGATATCTCCAGTGAGATGGCAGTGGCGCAAGAGGAGACATTCGGGCCACTGGCTCCGATCATCCTTTTCGAAGACGCGGATCAGGTCGTCCATGAGGCAACGACACGATCTATGGCCTCGCCGCCTACTCCGCGATATCAGGAGACGTTGAAGGCCATGATGCCGAGCGGGGGCGGCATGAGGTTTTGGTCGCGCACGGCGATCAGCGGCCAGAACAGGCTATTCCAGTGGCCAACGACCGAGAAGATGCCGAACGCGATGATCGCGGGCAGCGCCATCGGGACCATGATCTTCCAGACGATCGACACGTTTTCGGTAAAGACCACGATGGCTTCGCTTACTTCCAAGACGGAATAGTCATCGTAGACGCTCAGGCAACCGTCTTCAGAGAAGACTCGATCGGCAATCGTGCAAATTGAAAGGCAGCTTTCGCCGGAAATACTCATCAATCTGCTACTGCAGGTGCCCGTCTTGGTTTGCTGGCGCGCTCTTTCGCCTCTTGCGCTTCACCGTTTGCGGCGCCTGGAAAGCCGGCGATGATTTAGGCGAACCTGCCGCCCAGCAGGCTCAAGCGCAGCAAGAGCCATGGTTCGCACGATGTCGGCCAGCGGCGACGAGGCGTCGGCTAAGGCAAGCGGTAATGTAAATGCGTCCCGCGTCCAGGCCACCTGCGCGGCAAGAATCCCCTGCGCAAGGGCCGAAACTTTTTCGCTCACGGCCTTGAGGGTTTCCGGCCGGCCTGAAAAAAGCGATCCGGTTGCCTCGGCAATCAGAATCGGCGTCCGCAATCCCACAACCCACGGCGCGAGCATCAGGTTCTGGGCAAGGGCAATCTCCGCGCGGACTCGCCTTCCTCGTTGATTGGCCAAAACTCATTGCTCCTTCTGTTTGGATTAGCGGGCCCGCATAAGGAGCCGGCAATGACTATCAACACGATGCGCCTGTTCAGGGTTCCATAGCCCAGTCCTTCCGTCCTCGGGCCGTTCTCGTTAACGAGCTTGTCCATAACGCCGATAACCCAGTCGAAAGCAGATGGTCGTCCACGCTCGTCTCAGGGGCCACAATGTCGTTCTCGACATTAGGCGAATAGTTCTCACGGCGCGGCATGATTGGATATGCCCGAGAGCAATTTCGGCATATCTCTACGTGTCCCCCCAGGCCCTGTAGCGCCCCCTGCCCCGTCACCTCCCGGATGTTGAGCTCGGCGACCAGGCCGAGCGCGGCGCGCTGGGTATTTTCAGCTCGGTCGCGATCAGACCGGCCGACACCACCGGCCGCGCCAGCACGAGATTGATCAGCGACGGCAGGCTCGAACTCTTTCTTTTCGCCTTGAGCCGGCGCTCCATCTGAGCTTTGGCCAGCGCCCAGCCGGTCGAGCTTCCTTGAGACTTTGGCGCAGCGCCGTTCTTTCGAAGGCGAAGCCCCTCCCCCTTACCATTCGGCGTTCGTCTTCTGCCGAACCCAAGGGCCATCTTCATGCAGCGGCGAACAGGGGCGCGATGTCGCTGCGCAACAATCTCGGGGGAACTGCAGCCTGGCTGGCCGCCACAACGTCAATCGGCGGTGGGGCCTTGATCAGTTGCCGGCCTGTTTGTAAGACAAGCCGTTCACGCAATTGGCGGCGTTGCTCGCTTTGCTGGCTGCAATCCTTGCGGATCTGATGGGACCGCCTCACTCGGGCCGAGAGTGCCATGTCCGCGATGGTTGGATTGGGCTTGGCTGTGCTAGTTGTCCGATTGTTTCACCTCTTGCCAGTGCCATCACCGCCAGGAAGTTCGTGCGAGATCACCATGCTGAAGCCCCTCCTTGATCCCGACGTCGCCAACGAGGCGCCGACCTCTTCCGTCCTGACAGGTTACGATGAGGAGCGACTGCTCACTTATATTCGCCTTCTCGACGCCGCAGCCGAGGATGCTGACTGGCGCGAGGTGGCCAGGATCGTCTTGCACATCGATCCTGACAAGGAGCCGGAGCGAGCATTCCGGGCATGGGAAACGCACCTTGCACGCGCCCGATGGATGACCACGAATGGCTATCGGTACCTTCTTGCGGGCGGTGCGCCGCACTGATGCTCCACGATAACTACGCTTACGGAGGAAACTTCAAACGTCGATCGCTTGGGCTGGGGCCCCAGGACGTCCGCGTTGCCATGGCAGACACACATTGCATGCCTTCAATTGAGCCTTAATATCCGTAAATGTGCGGTTGCGAACGGAACCCATAGTGTCCGCACCTGCCAGGATCACGCTGATGCGGCTGGACGAGAAGGACCTTTTTCGTCCTAAGAATGTGTTTAGTGAGGCTCAGCTCCCGATGGGGGCGCGCGCCCCGAACGCCTTCGCGCGTGCAGCATGTATTTTGTGCATTGCAATATATTGTGGAATCGGTATGTTTGCGCTGTCGGCCATCTACTCCTCCCAGATGTGAGGCTGGCGTTGAATGCAGCGCACCTCCTCCCGGCAGCGGGCTTTTTTGCAGAGCGACAATTTCGGCATGGTTCAGGCTCAGGCCGCTAGGCTAGGCCAGGCGAATGCTCTTCACTTCAGCCTTTCTTGCCCTGCCCACATTCGATAAGCACGTTTTTGGTGAGCCCAGAGCGGGCCAACGCGGTGGCATGAACGAAGAAGACGAAGCCAACCCTTTGTTCACGTCGAATCTCCTTCACCTCGACGTGGACAGGGTCTGCGATCATTGGTGGCGGCCGCTGAAGTCGGGGTGTTGAGCTTTGCGGAGAGCTTGCGGGTTTCAGACTTGAGACCGCTGACCCGCCTCGCCAGTCGCATCCGCTCTGCTTTAGGCCGATGAAATCGGCTACCGGCAAGGCGAGTGCCGCGCCGGCTGCACCATAACGGACCGCCCCTTCCGGCTGCATCCACGAAGCGCAGCTACGAAATCAGCAGCAACTGGCGAATTTGGGCTGCGCCGGCTTGCAAGCTCGGCGCAGCCGTTCCACGCCAATCTCATCCGAGCGCCGGTCTACACCTGCACCTTTCCGCTGGCCGATTTGCAGGCAGCGGTCCATTGCATCGCGAAGTGTGGGTCTTCCAAAATCCCGGCCCGTTTCGCAAAACCGAGAAAGGCATTGTGGGCCGCGCCTATAGGCTTGTACCCGTCGTGGGCGTCAAAGCACGCCCGAAGGGCAGTCTGATGGATCAAGTCTCTGCGATCTTCCGGCCATTCATCGAAAAAATCGATTGCGCAAGGCCGGCAATTTCTTGCACCATAACCGTGGCACGCCTCACGAAGATGGGGCTGCCGAAAACTTCAGCGTTCATTCATTTCCTCCGACCTGCTGAACGGCTTATCTGTGTTAGAGACCGCGGATCGGGCCATGTGACCATCGCATAATGAGTTGTCACGGCGATGACGGTTCGATCGGGAAGAAGCCGCGTTCGGGCCCGAGGGGAATCATGGATTTCGTAGAGTGCCGCCTTTGCTAGGGGACATCGCCGGTTCCGTTCTTCCAGCGGAAGTTCCGGTCCGTGTTGAGCAGCTTGTTTTTGGGCCAGGAGTCGTCGCGATCTCACATCGTCTCCGAGCCCGCGGCGCTCGATGAGCGTAGCGGGAAGTGTCGATCCTTTCTATGGGCCGATTTACACCTATCTCCGGTCGTCTGCCCAATCAGGCGGCCTTGAGACGGCAATATGACCGGCAGTCGCGTGATCGTGGACGGCTTGACTGGCGTCCTTAATTGCACCGTATGCTGCTGAAGTCCTTAACATGATTTTTATCCCACTCGCCTAACAACTAAGTCATTATGAGGCAGTACAAGCAGCCTGTTCCAGGCCCCACCCTTCAGGGCCAAAGCGAATCCGTGGAAGCCGGGATCCTCCGAGATCAGTTCGGTGATCTGAGGACCGGGCTCTTCATTTCGATGCCCATCGGCACCGTCCTCTCGGCCCTGATCCTGGTCGTGCAGATGCTTTCAGGCGGCGGCCTTCTGGTGGTGTCGTGGTTTGCGGCGGTCCTCATGATAAATGGCATACGTATAGGACTTGCCCTCGCCCAGTCAGATATTCCCGATACTGCGCTGAAGCCGGTCGGTGCCCGACTTTCTCTTTACGGGATGTTGGCGCTGGCGTCCGGTATTGCGTGGTCTTTTCTGGCCCTGCTGTCGGACGGATACAGCACTCCCCAAGCACCACTCTATCTGATCGTTCTTGCAGGCCTGTCAGCCGGTTCAGTCACCTACGGAGCATCATACGCACCGGCTTCGATCAACTTCATGACGCTGCCGCTTCTGGTCGCCGCCGGATGCGTGTTGGCGAAAGGCAATATCGAGAATTACGTCCTCGCCTTCACGGTCTTGCTCTTTTTCGGTGGAATGATCAGAAGTTCGCTTCTCGGCCAGGCCCGCTTCCGAGAGACGAGCCGCCTCAAATACGAGGCGAAGGAGTTCGCCGCCGAGATGGAACGAAACTCCAGACGGGATCCGCTGACGAATTTGCTCAACAGGTCCGGGCTCGAGCATGCCATCTGTCAGCTCGGACTCGCCGACGGTCCGTTCGTGGCCATGCTGATCGACCTGGATGGATTCAAATCGGTCAACGACACCTATGGTCATAATGTCGGGGACGACCTGCTGGTCAGGGTTGCACGCAGGATAGAGAAGCGTGCGCCGCCAGAGGCAACGATTGCGCGCATCGGCGGAGACGAGTTCGTGCTGCTCTTTGCGGCCAGCAGGTCCCTGCATTCGACGGATGAACTTGCATCCTCCATCATCTCAGCCATCGCGGATCCGGATTATCCGGCGTTGAATTCGGTGCGCGTCGGCGCTTCGATCGGTATTTATGTGTCGGAGAAACCGCAATTGACGGAAATGCTGCTGCGGGCGGATTTCGCGCTTTATGCGGCCAAGCGCAGCGGCAGGAACGAATATTGTCTCTTCGATGCCGAACTCGACCACGGACTCGAACGCAAGCACTGCATCGAACGCGATCTGCGCGGAGCCATCGAGGGAGGCACTATTTGCTCTTGGTTCCAGCCCATCGTGCGACTGGACACCCATGCAACCGTCGGATTCGAAGCGCTCCTGCGGTGGCGACACCCGATCCATGGCGCCATTCCCCCACCTGAGATCGTCACCGCGGCGCGTGAAACCGGTCTGCTTTCCTTGCTGACGGAGAGGGTATTTCTCAACTGCTGCTCCATGATCGAAGAGCTGATGAGAAATGGGCGTCAGGACGTTCGGGTCGCGATGAATCTTTCGCCACGCGAACTGGAAGCAGGCAATGTCGACGATATGATACTGGAAACTTTGAAGACCAAGAATGTCCCCACGGCGATGTTGGAGATAGAGATCACGGAAGAAGCACCCGTGGATCGCGACAGGGTTGACGAAAAGTTGGAACGCTTGGCGGATGCAGGCATTTCGATTGTGCTCGATGATTTCGGCACCGGCTTTTCGACCTTGGTTTCGCTGAAAGACCGCCGAATCCGCAAGATCAAAATCGACAAGGACTTCGTTCGCGATCTAGCCAAGTCAGTGGAAGACCAGGCCCTCGTCAAGGCAGTCATCGATCTCGGGCGAACGCTGGGAATAGAGGTGATGGCAGAGGGGGTCGAAACGGACGCGGATCGTCGGATCCTCCAGTCACTTGATTGCATGATCGCGCAGGGATTTTTCTTCTCGGCCGCGCTTCCCATCCGTGACGCGCTTGCCTTCGACGCAGGACATCCTGACAGTTCCGCCGCCGCCAAAACCATCTTTGATCCCGCAGAGGTCTCGTTACGCCGTCCCCAAACCGGCAGCGCTGCTTAAGATCTCCGCGATCTGCAGCTAGCAAACGGGCCCTAGCTAACTCTAGAAGATCATCGACAAGAAAGAGGCCTTCGAGCGAGCTTTACCGTGGCCTCCTGAATTCAGGCGGGGTCGTGAGAACACGTTTTCACCACTCCGGCACTTGCCGCCCGAGTGCCAAACTCGGGCAGCCGGCATTTACAAGCTCTTCGGCTCGGCCAGCAGTGGCGGAACGCTGCGCGAAGAGGAGCCAAGATAGCCTTGTCTGATGTGTACTAACGCCCTTCCCCAGCAATCGTAGAGAAGCTCGAGGCGATCGGCGCCGCGTTCATCGACGTCGGGATGGGCCTTGAGCTCGACGAGGGATCGCTCGGCGGCATCCTGCGGGTCACCCCCCAGCACGCCGGAGAAGCGGGATCACGCGCGGCAGCGCATTTCCTTCGGAACTGCCCTTTGCCGCCGCTGGCCTGTTCGCGGGTGAAGTGGACCGTTCCTTGCGGGCCAATCAGCCGGGACGGACGGGTTCCGGCGCTCGCATGCGCAAGCCCTCACCAAGCAGGCCGGGGACATGCGGAGCGCGGCGGGCCGGAACGGATGAAGCTAGGCGGTTACTGGCCCGCCACGACCTGCCCCGGAATGCCAAGCTGTTGCGCGGTAGGTATGCGCTTCGCCCTTTGCTGGTTTTGGCGCTGCGCTTGCCGAACTGGCATTGTCGTCGAAACCTTCTTCGCACCGGGCGCATCCCGCCGCCATCCCTGCAAAGCCATGCAGTTCTTCTTAAACTCTTCCTCTCGGATTGCATTGCCAAGGGCATTTCCGATAGCGGCACCCGCGACATAGCTTGCGCTGCCGAAAGCGATGTAGCCTTGGTTTGTGGCGGGCGCGAGCATGTTGCACTTCGCCTGCGCGTATTCCAGTGGGGGCCCATCCATATATTGCGTATAGGTGGCAGTGGATTGACAACCCGCCACCCCGCAAATCAATGCGATGGCCAATATTTTAGCGACTTTCATCTCAACCCCAAGACTTGTTTCCTTCGTGTGTGTCTGGATAGAAAATCGAGGTTGCAATTGATTTAAGGTGGGTCAGCCCAGCCGGACTTATTGGCAAGGTGCTTAAAAAAGCCTGCCCAAAACACAACGATTTCTATCGAAACAAGGTCGCATGGCTGATCAGTCTCGCAAGGGACAGCATCAAGTTAACAGCGAAGTAGCAACCATCACTCCAGCCGCGAGGAACAGGAGCGCCGCCACATAGGTTGCCGGGGTCTTTCTACCTATCGTCATTCATCGTCAGCGCTCGCTTCTTCGCCTCCGCGTCCTGCGATCAGACATGAAATCAATTTCATTTCTTCTTTGCGGGCAGATGTTGTGTCCGCGTGTCTATTTCCTCAACCAGTTCCCAAGGTTCCGAAGCTGGGATTTCATGATAGCAGCTTCTTCCTCCAGCGCCGACTGTGGGGTGGCGGGAGCGAGCGCGTGGAAAATCGGCCAGCAGACCGGCCATGTCTCTGACGCAATGCTCAATCAACCGCTACATCCGCGACGGTCACAGGTTCACTTCGAATGCCGCAGGGGCCGTGCTATAGCGACCGAATGACGGTCCACCCGCGCAGGGCGGGGACCAGGGGACCTTTACCGCATGCGCCTCCGCTGTAGTGACGAGCATCAAAGTAGCATTCACGCCTTCGACGTCTCCGATGAGGCTTGGCAGTCTCTCACCGAGCGCAACCGAAGAGCGTCATCTGCGTATGCCTTGTTGCGCCGCCCCAGTGGCCCTCAGGAATCCAAGTTGGGAAGGCGGTTCTTCGCCCATATACTGAAGGGCGAATGCATCACAGCTCCAGAAACAGAGAGCCACTTACGCCTAAAGCAGATGGCGGTAGAAGCCGCCCGTTCGCAGGGGTGGGACGCAGAAGCAGAGGTCTCGGGTCTGGCGCCGTCTGGCGAACTTTGGAGGGCCGATGTTCCAGCATGCAAGGAGAACGACAAGGTCGCGGTGGAAATTCAGTGGTCGAGCCAGACTGCCGACGAGACCTTGTGGAGGCAGGACCGCTGCCAGTCGGCTCGTTTTTGCAAACTGCATTTCGCGGGACAGTTGAAATTCGGTGTGCCGCCGGGGGTGGCGGGCACGGCTCGGTACGGGCGGCCCCAGCCAAATGTTGGCATGCCGCCTGCGGGGCAGATAGCACCATCGTGACTGGCGTGGACGTTGCGTTCGGACCCTACCGGCGCGGGTTTAGGGTCGCCGACTTCTCTGGTGAACCAGAGCTATTCGGGTCCGTTTTCAGCAGCCTGCCGAGCGGGTTGCCGATTGGCACCATCAAGCCACGCTATAGCAGGACGATGGACGAGGAGTATTTGAGTAACGGGTGCATCAGGTGCGACCGGCTGTTTGGTAAGCATTTCGAGAACGACGTATTGCATGAGGAAGACGTAGTGTCCTCGTTTCCGATCCGGGCGTCGGGACCATGGTTCGAGTTCTTCCTAAGTGGCGCCGGAGCGACGGCTGGGCGGTGTTTCGTGCCGACGAGCTACCCCTCTAATCTCCGAGCCACCTTGTGGAAAATCATGTCCCCCCGAAAATCTATGTAATGTTGCGGAGCCGATCAAGTTTTACCTTTGAATTTAACTGAGGGTCAGCAGTCACGCGATATGGACGCCATGAGAAGCAGGCGAACGTGCTGCTGGTGGGCAATCTGTTGAGAATTCTGCGGAATATACATCGGACGCGGGTTTATATTCCCAGCCAAGGCCCAGCGAGTTGGCAGGCGTTTCTTGCTGAACCGGGAAAGCAATGGCGAACGGGCTATTCGGCGAAGGCGCTTGCGCACTGTTGGGAGGACAATGACGGCCTGCCAAACGAGATCGCTCAAATGTTTGACGCGCCAGCCGAGTTGCTGCTGGCCTTGCCCGAGCACAAGGTGCCACTCGACGGTGGCAACCGCGACAGCCAGAACGATGTGTTTGCGCTTATCCGGTTTAGGGATCAGACCTGTGCTGCAACCATCGAAGGCAAGGTGAACGAGCCGTTTGGGCCTACGGTGGGCGAGTGGTTTTCGAACCCGTCGCACGGAAAGCGCGAACGCATGCGCCACCTGTGTAGCTTGCTTGGCTTGGATGAAATCCCGCCATCCCATATTCGCTACCAACTGATGCACCGGACGGCATCCGCTCTTATCGAGGCGCGGCGGTTCAAGACCGACGAGGCCGCCATGATCGTCCATTCATTCTCCCGGGAGCGAATGTGGTTTGAGGATTTCGTGATGTTTCTGCGCCTCTTTGGCTTAGACGCGGAACCCGACGCCGCGAGCGTGCTGACCCTAAAATCCGGTCAACGGCTCCGATTGGGATGGGCTTCTGGCAACTCCGATTTTCTGGCCCGCTAAGGTGTAGATGATGGACATCTTGCAGCCCCGAACTCTGCCGACAGCCCGCAAACCCTACACAACAAAGCAAATGGGTGACGCCTGCGAAATGATGGTGGCGGCGGAACTCACGCTTGCGGGCATCCCAGCGCTCAAGGTTCCCGATAACTGGCCGGGATATGATGTAGTCGCCCAACCTCGGGACGCTGCACCGCAGCGCATCTCGGTGAAGTCGCGGACCTTCAAGTATGGCGCGGCCTATGTCGGCTACAATGACTATGATGCATTCGACTGGCTGGCGATTGTCCTGCTCGGTATGGGAGAAAGTGCCGAGCGAGCTGTCTATGTCATCCCTCGGCCAGTGGCCAACGGTCTAGCGCGGCAGGACAAGCCGACCAGCAAGACGGCTGCGGAACGGTATTTCAGGGTCGATCAAGTGGAGAACCTGTTTGCGGCGTACCGGAATAATTTCATCCTGAGCGGCTGTGATGACGTTCGCGACGGGTCCGCACGTCCGATGACAAATCCGAGCGAAGGCAGTAAAGGGTCAAAAGTCGGGCAAGAAGGGGGCGGGACAGTTGATCAATGCTAAGTTCGCGTTGTCATTTGAGGGCAATGAAGCTGATGACAATCAACTCGATTTCTATGACGCAGCAGATGCACTAACTGGTTTCCAGCGGTCGTTGGCTTTGACGACCCCACCTCGTGCTCAACGGTGAGATCATCGTCCAAGCACCTGCGCTGAAAGGCGGATCATGGCAGGTGCGCATCAGCTTGGCACCGCACCAAGAGACACAGTTCTTGGAAATCTGGTGACATCGGCCTATGACTATGTGATCAATGAAACCCTCGGCTTCCATGTAGATTTCGAGACGACGCTCGGCCAACAATATGAGGAGGCACAGCGCCACAGAAACCCGATTGCGCCCAAAATCACCCAGTCGCAAATCGATGCCCTGATTGAAAAATGCGAGAGTTCAGTCAAGGAGATGCACCGACCCACCTACGCATCCAAGACTGCAAACACGGCGAATGTGACGGCCACGTTTCGGCGAACGACGAAACGTATTGCTCAGATGGATGCCGACACTTTCGACTACGTGAACTTGACGACGCAGATAGCGCAGCCCGTCGAGAACTCCGGAAGGGTTAGCAGCTACGACATCAACACCTACAAGGGTCGCGTGTATGTTCATGGTGAACATCGCCCCATACCCTTCGACCTTGCTGAGGCTTGTCGGGACCCATTCAGTGTTCAGGCGGAACGCAAAGCCTGCAACGAAATGCTAGGGATCGGTTTACTCCCGATGGAGAAATTCAGTTCTCGGCATTCCGCTTTGAAAGCAGCACTGGTCGCCTAAAGAGACTACTGATCACTCGCATTCGCCCCGTGTCTGGGCCCGGAGGGTCTGTAATATCAGGAGGAACCGGGCCACGATGCCCGGTGCCTGTTCATGTCCTCAAGCCGCCGCCCAGGACGACTGCATGGCCGCAGCGATGGTGCCAGTTTGAGCGGGATCACCAAGTCGCGAATCACCGGGCTGAATGCCGGTCCCACTCGGAGAGGTTGCCGGATCAAACCCCGCCATGGCCGCGACCAGCGTCGCCACGTCGGAATGGTTGAGCACCTTTCCGTCGCCAGATTTGATGGTCTCGACGACGTTGCCCGGCCCGGCAAACCAGTTGCTGATCGTCACCTTGTCGCTTCTTCCCAGCACGGAGACGACGAGGTTGTTGCCCTGCTGGCTGAACCAGAGTTCGTTCGCGTCGATGCCCGTCCCGAAATCCAGCTCGTCATTGTCGCTGTAGGAACCGGACTCGACAATGGTATCGGCGCCGCCGCCTGCGTTGAAATGATAGCTGTCGTTGCCCGTCCCGCCCGACAGCGTGTCATTGCCGGCGCCGCCGTAGAGCGCATCGTTGCCGGCATTGCCGTTGAGCACTTCATCGCCGGCGAGACCGAAGATGATGGCGGCCTCGACACCACGATTTACCGTCGCCCCCGGTGCGGTGGCCACGGCAAGGTTCATCGTGCCCATGCCGTCGAGCGTCAGCTTCTCAATGTGACCTGCGAGGCCCTGCTGATAAAGGAGCACGCTGTCGCCAGCCGGCCCACCGGCAATGTTGATCAGCAGATTGTCGTTGCCTGCTCCCGTCCAGGAGAAGGAAAGATTATTCGCAGAAATCCCTTCGCCGATGCAAACAATTTTTTGTGCATTGCAATATATTGTTCGATGGATATGGTTCCGCTGTCGGCCATCTACTCCTCCCAGATGCGATGCCGGCGTTGAGATGCAGCGCACCTCCTCCTGCGCTGTTTTCGATAACGGCCCGCTGCCCAGGAAGCCCTGGAATCTACCATCATCGCCGGGATGGTGAGCCAGGATACGCTCGCCACCAGCTACGGTGCCCTCGGCACCGTCAACGGACCGGCCAAATTTTGTCTCAAATTCGGCGTTGGCGTGCTGTGGACGGCGGTTTCACCGCAAGCGGCTTTGGCGCGGCCGCACTGCTGATGGCACCGGTACCATCGCATTCATCAGATCCCGCCAAGCTGTCAGAAAGTCGCACGTAGTTTAGATCCGTTCCTATTCAGTACCCTATGTGCCATCCGAGAAAGCCGATGAATACTGAACCATTCCAGCCACATCTACCGAAATCGACATTCGAAAAGCTGCGGATTCCGCTATCTATTGGCGCAGCTCTGATTTGGGCCGCGTTCTTGCTGCTCACGCAAACCCGGGGCTTCGAGAGCGCGGCTTACAAATTCCTGAAGCTCGCCGGATTCTTCCTGATTTTCGTCGCCGTCATCGGACGGCTGTGGTGCACATTGTATATAGGTGGCCGCAAGGACCGCGAATTGTGCCCGGTCGGGCCGTACTCTTTGTGCCGAAATCCGCTGTATCTCTTCTCATTCGTCGGAACCGTCGGTGTCTGTCTTGCAGCCCAAAACCTCACCCTGACGATCGTAACCGCCGTCGTATTCCTGGGCTTTTACCGCTCAATCATCATCAGGGAAGAAGAGCGGCTGAAGCCTATCTTTGGTAGCGACTATCTTGCTTATGTGGCGCGGGTGCCCCGATTTCTGCCGCGCTGGCATGTGCCGGAAACAGAGATCACCGTCCAGGTCAATATCAGAAGCTTCACCAACACCCTCAAGGACGCCAGCTGGTTTCTGATGGCCATCATCGCGATCGAACTCATCGAGGATTTGAGGACGAGCGGCGTTCTCGTCGGCTGGATCCTGTCGTACTGACCAAGCAGGGGTTTGCCATCATTGGCGTGCTTCCTCCACGGTCGCCACCGCCGCCGACCATCATCGGCTGCACCGCGGAAGCCTTATGCTGCAGTCTGATAAAGGTTTGTCCTCGGTGCGCCTGGCCGAGGCTCTGGGGGTGAGCCAACCCACGGCCTGGCGGATGGGACACGCGCTGCGTACCGCGGGGATGGGTAGGAAAAACGAAGCGGGATAATCCTAATTGACCCACGTTTAAGGGCGGCGCTCCGCAGGAGCATTGCCTGAAACCGTCCCGCCGCTCGCCCGACGGTCCGCCGCAATTTGCTGATCGCACTCACCGTGTCGGCAGGCCAATGGCAATTTGCAACTGCTTGTCACGGTTGCGGTGGCCATTAGAGCTCTGGCGAGGCCAGCCCTCATTGATGCTGTGAACAACTTGCATGGCCTGATTGCGCTGGCTGCGGCTTCGCGCACAGTTTGCACATGGCGGCAGACGTTGGCCTCGATGCTCTGTTGTTCGAAATGGCGGCCGCAAGCGTTCGGCTGCTGCCGCTGAGCTTTGGCGACAAGGCAGCCAGGCTAGCCCACCAGACTTCGGGGCGGTTTCTTTTTGAGGTCCGGGTCGATGGTGATCCTCGATTTCAGCGAATTGCGGCCATCCGCTATGCGACCGGCACCACCGGAATCCTCGCCTTGAGCAAGGACGGGCTGGCGGTCGTCTCCTTCACGGCCAATGGTGAACTCCCCAGCTTAATCGATCCATTGGAAAGCTGGAATCGTCTCCCGCTACGCCAACAGGCGCGCAATGACATCTACGGGCACATCGACCTGCTCCTCGCCGCGCTTCGAAACGCGGGCTGCATGCCATACCGCTAGACTTTGAATTAAAGGCCGTTGTGGATATTTCCGTTTCGTTTTGTCGGCGCATGGCACGGCTCCCTTGGGGAGCGCCACGATGGAGGCATCATTGACAACAGATTTCGCGGCTGCCTGGTTGCATCTTGATCGAGCCTATCATTATCTCGGCGGCGACGATGACACGAGCCGCAAA